>CALQZM010000010.1 GCA_943349385.1 Candidatus Peribacteria bacterium | reverse complement strand
TTGAACCTTTAAACCCGCTCTGGCATTTAATTCGAGTAGAATTGGTCCTGAATTTTCGTCTATGGCTATATCGCAGGCAAGATAGCCTAAATTAGTTATATGCTGGCATTTAGAAGCTATGTACAGTATTTCATCCCAATAGGGTATTTTGAATTTTGGGTCAAATTTACCTACGTCTGGAATTTCGTCAATGATGTCAAATTTTTTGGCTATATATGTTGGTTTCCCGCTACCCATATCTATGCCGACACCTAAGGCTCCTTGTGCCATATTAGCCTTACCCTCTGATTCTCTAGTCGGAAGCCTAAGCATGGCCATTACAGGCACGAGATTGTAAACTATTATTCTAACATCTGGTAAACCTTGGTAAGTGTATTTCAATAACTGATTGTCTGTTTGAATTCTCTGTTCAAAGAATGCAATATCGCGTGTATTAGTCATCGAGAATCTACCGTCAATAATATCTATTATGTGGGATCTAAGTTCTTCGATTTCTACAACTCTATTATTTACTGTTATAAAGTTATTACCTTTTCTTTCTTTAAAAGCAATTATGCCGTCCCCACCAGAGCCTTTATTTGGTTTTAAAACAATGTTTCCTGGCAATGAGGCGAAATCAAATTTCAAGAGGTCTTCATGTGATTTAATTACTGCGTATAATTTCGGGACTGGAATTCCTCTTGCTGATAAGTAATGTTTAGTTTTTAATTTGCTATCAGCAAAGTTAATTCTTTCTCTAGGATTTAACTCTTTAATATATATTAGGTTTCTTGCATTTAGTCCAAGAACTCCTTTGCTAAAGTTGAAATTGAACATTTATTCTTCGCTGTTATTGATAATATCTCTAAAGTGAAAATATTCAGTTACTTGAAGTCCCGTCCATCTTCCTAAATATATGTTGATTAATATAAATACAATTATAATTTCAGGTGTATTTAATAGTAAGTTTCTTAAGAAATTCCATTGTAATTCAAAGAAGTACAAATCAACTATACCTCCTGTAAATATGTAAGCTACAAGCGACACAAAGAACGTTTCAATCATAATTAAAAGCGAACTAGAAAGACCTTTTTCGGATCTCAATGATACAAATTTTTCAGTAAGTGTTCCAAGTATTACTACTGGGAATATAGCTAGTGAAATAAATTCAATATCGAAAAGATCTAAATATACTGTGAGCGTTAATAATAAGTATATAATTATAGATACAGATGTAAGTACTAAAGCCATTTTTGGAATATAAAGTAACTTAAGCGGCTTTAACATTCTATGCGCTAAGGTTCCCATTAGTATTACGAAAAATAACAATATTACACCAAACTCAAGTCCAAGCATTAGAAAGGTTAAAGTGATTATTGTAGGTGTATATATTCCTAGGGTAGTGATTCCTATTACTTGTTTCATAAATGCAATTACTGTAGCTATAACTGGAAGTAATAGGATTAATATAATTGTATTATCAGGGATACCTTTTTCAGTTAAAAAATCTAAGAAAAATGAAAATATGTTGATTTTACTTACTGTTACTGTTTGTTGATCTATGATTTCTACGTCAATCCCTTTTCTGTTTTTTAGTTCTGCCTTAAAGTCGTTAATATCTGGCGTATCAAAAAACTGTAATAAATATGGTTCCTGAATAACGATAATTTCTTTAGGCTTAAGTTGATTAAATTGACGTTCAATTCTTCGCTGTTTACTTGAGTCTTCCTCGATTAAAATTATTGAAGTATTCTTAAATACGTTTTCGCTTTCAATACTTTGCGTCATTCTTGTTAAGGCGTTAAGTCCTGCATTGCCTTGAGTCCAGACGATTATAGTGTCGATTTTAGATACAAATTCTTCTTTTTTGATAAGTTTTCTGGCTAATACTTCTTCTGATAAAAATTCGGATTGGCTTTTAAAACTTTCAACTAACGAGAAATATATATTTGATTCTTCGCCAAGTTTAATTAGTGTGTTTATTTTGGAGTTGTTTTTTTGAGAATCCGTAATAAATGCAGCTGCCTTAACAGCTACGAAAATTTCTTTTGCTTCGGTCCAAGTTTCACCCCCGTTGCTAATAGTAAGTGTTACCTTGTACTTGCCTGCATTTTTAAAGCTATGTGCTACTTCTTTACCTTCATCTTGGTCGCCGTCACCAAAATCCCAGTTAAACTCTAGAGCTGTATACGCTTCGGTATCAAATTGTGGTTTAGCGGTTAAGATTATTGGTTTATTTATTTCGGCAAATTCTGAACTTTGTATTTCTGTAAATAAATCCGGTTGATTCGATGTATTTCCTTGGAACTGGGCAAAGGCTGGGGTTATAAAGGTAATCAGTAGAATACTAAATAGGCTAATTGCGATGTACTGAAGCCACGATCGATACTTGTATGTCATCGGTTTATATTGTTAAGTTACAAATTCGATTATATACCGTTTATCCTTTTAATATAACCAAAAAGGCAGGGTTTTTGTTTGACGTTTTACTTATTTTAATGTATAATTACTGGGTTAATAGGTTTTTTTATGGATTCGATCTTGATAAATACTGATAATGTACCTCAAATAGAGGTTGATGCTAAGCCTGTGGTTGACTTAAGGTTAGCCTTAAAAGGTCGACTTTCGGCTTGTTTAAAAACTGGCGAAACAACTTTGAATACACTTGACCCTAAAGCCTGGGCTACATACTCTAATTTAACAACAAGAATAAGTAGAATTAGACATTTATTGAGTGGCCTATTTCAAAAGCCATATTCGAAAGAAGACATAGATGCATTGTTGCAAGAGTATAACGTATAATAAATATGTTTGTTCCTGATTTTAGTCAAAAACTAGTAGTTACAGAGCAATTTTATGTAAATGCTGTTTTAAACTATTTTGATTATTGCTTTAAAATGGATATGACTTCGTCTGATAGGACTACTGAGGATTATTTTGCTTATTCCGAGGCTTTCGTAATTGCGAATTCAGATGGTGTTATGGCTGGGGGCGAAGAGTTGGTACTTGTACAAAAGTTTTTTACTGACCTATCTTTTGAGTTTAAATTTGAGGATGGTTATGTTTTTAAGAAAGGTGATATTTTACTTGTAATTAAAGGTAGTATTGCTAGCATTTTACGTTCTGAGAGAGTGGTTTTAAATTTTTTAACAAGATTTTGCAGTATTGCTCATAAAGCAAGAATATATTCAAATTTAATAAACTATAGTTTTAAAAATAATAAGATAAAGTTTTTATCTACAAGGAAAGGTCTTTTGGGTTTGTTAGATAAAAAAGCAGCTAGCATTGGTGGTTTTTATACACATAGATTAAATCTTGCTCATGCAGCTATGTTTAAAGATAATCATTTTGCTGTTAAAAATGGCTATCAAAATCTTTTATTGGACAAGCTAGAAGGTTTAGATTTCGTAGAGTTTGAATTTGATACATTGCAACAGCTACAGTCGAATATTGCTTATTTAGATTTTAAATTAAAGAATAGGGTTCCTTATGGCATTATGTTAGATAATTTTTCTATGCCAGAGTTAAACAGTGCTTTAACTTTTTTAAGTGCGAATTTTAAAAATAGAGATTTTTTTATAGAGGTTTCAGGAGGAGTTAAGCTAGACAACGTAAATAACCTTGATTTAGAAGGAATTGACTATGTTTCTACGTCTGACATATTTTATTATGAAAGACCTGTCGATTTAAGCTTAGAGTTAGAAACAAAGTGAAAATGTAAATGGGGAATTTCTTGACCAGATTTCGCTCCATTATTTACTTGAATCTTATAGTGATTTTCTTTTAATAGTTTTCCTAAATCTTTAATAGCTTTAAATATTGACTTAGTTGACTCATCATTTAGATTAAATGTGTTCAAATTATCAGTATGACTTTTCGGTACTATTAAAATGTGAGTATTGTCTTTAGGTTGAATATCTTTAAATGCAATAAGATGCTCGTTTTCTAATACAATTGAAGCGGGAATCTCTTTTTTTATTATTCGGCAAAAAAGGCATTTTTTATTCATGCCTTTAATTTATACTTCTTTTTCAATACTGTAAATAGCTCTACCTACTCGTTTGAATTCAGGATATTTTTGAAGATTCAGAGAAATTGTACCTATTTTTACATGTCTTCTTTTAAGTACTTCTTCGATAATTTTTGATTTATTTAACGGTCCATGATTCCTTAGGATGTCTGCAATAACGTCTTTTACTGTGCCGGTTTGGAATCCCCATTCCCTTAGTGCATAGATCCCTCTGCCTACTAATACAAATTCTTCATATCTAATTAGTTCGTTATGTACTGCTTGAGTTGTAACTTTCTTTTTATCGAATGTATTTTCGTGTATTAATTTTGCAATTGTTCTAAAATGAAGTGGTTTTTTTATTCTAGAAAGAATTATTAGAGCTTTATCTTTAATACTTTTTGGCTTCACGGATCTCCAAGTAGTTAAGCCGTATCCTTCTTCAATTTTTTTGAGTCTTTTATTAATTTGAAGTAGTGAATGAATTGTATTCTTGGCTAGATTTATTTTATTAATTTGTTTCGTAGTTTCTTGAACTAGATTAATAAACTTTTGAGCTGGAACAATCGCATTTTCTTTCTTTAATGCTTTTTCGGCTAGTGTATTTACTAGGTCAATATTTTTTTTACTAATTTTTTTAGCTTCGAACCATGATTTTTTAAAGTTTTTACTTTTTTTAATTTTCTCAAGTCCATTATTAATTTCTAGACTTAAGGCAATTAATTGTGAATTTTCTATAAATAGTCCACCTGTTTGTTTTATTACTTCTCTAATTAGTCTTTTTTCAGTCAAAACATAGAAATTTTCTGATATTACTTTTGATGTAATATCAATCAGGCTTAAAATTGAAGTTTTTTGTGCGATTCTTTTAAGTTTAGCAAGTGCATTTTTCTCGATTTGTCTTACTCTTTCACGTGTAATACCATATTCTTGACCAATTTGTTCAAGTGTAAGTCTTTTTTCTGTTCTTAGAGCAAATCTTTTCTGAATAATGTCTTTCTCTTTTTTATTTAATACTTGAAAAATTTCGTCTATAAGAGTATCTGATACAGAGTTGTTTTTAAGGTTTGTTGTGGTTTCTTGCTCACTAAATTGCATAATAACTGTCTAAATGATAGGCAAACTATTATCAAGCTAAATTGCTTAAAAGTCAAGTATATTTAAAAATTTTACTTTAAAGTCTTATTAATGGGTAATTTAAGTCCACCGATATGGTTTTTAAGCCTAATTTATACCTTAAAAACTACTCAATTCTAGATCAGTATGGTTTGTTTTATATTGGTGTCGTGGAAGAGACTCGAACTCTTAAGGATTGCTCCACTGGTTCCTAAGACCAGCGCGTATACCAATTCCGCCACCACGACTAATTTCTAAGCCTTATGATAGTAGCAATATTTTTGAAATCTGCAACACTTTTTTCTTAATTTTAAATTTATTTGTGTTAAGTTATATTTAATATGAATAAATTTATCTTATGAACTTTGTACACTTACATAACCATACTCATTATTCACTCTTAGATGGCTTGTCTAGGCCGGCTGATTTAGTTAAGAGGGCTAAAGAGTTCAATTCGCCTGCAATTGCCATTACTGACCATGGAGTCCTCTATGGTGCGATAGAATTTTACAAAGAAGCTAAAAAAGCTGGAATTAAGCCAATTATTGGTTGTGAAATGTATATCACTCCTGACCGTTTCATTAAAGATAATACTACTAAAAAGTCTAATCATTTGTTGTTGTTGGCAAAGAACAATACTGGTTATAAAAATTTAATGCAGTTAGTTACAACTGCTCATTTAGAGGGTTTTTACTACAAACCTCGGGTAGATCATGCCATTTTAAAGGAAAAAGCAGAGGGTCTAATTGCTACTTCTGGCTGTATGATAGGCGAGATTCCACAGGCACTATTAGCTGGTGATGACGATAAGGCTTATAATTTAGTAAAATTGTATCAAAATATATTTGGGGCCGAGAATTTCTTTTTAGAAGTTCAATATCATCCTGAATTAGATGAACAAATTATTCTAAATAAAAAAATTCTTGATTTAGGCGCTGAGCTAAAAATCCCTGTAGTTGCTACAAATGATTGCCATTATGTTAAGTCAGAGGACTCTCATGCCCATGACATTTTAGTCTGTATACAAACTGGTAAAACACTACTTGATGATGATAGAATGAAATATATGTCAGATTTTTCTTTGGCTTCACCGAGGGCAATGGCTGATGCATTCAAAGATAATCCTGAAGTCCTTGAAAATACACTTAAGGTTGCTGATATGTGTAATCTAGAATTAGAATTTGATCAAAATTTATTGCCACATTATGCTACTCCGAATAATATCGCGTCAATTGAGTATTTAAGAACTTTATGTGAGGCTGGAATTGGTTCAAAGTATGAAGGTTCGGAGCTTGAAAAAGCTCAAGAAAGAATTGATTACGAGTTATCAGTTATTGAAAAAATGGGATTTGCCGATTATTTCTTAATTGTTCAGGATTTAATCCAGTTTGCTAAAACTAAAGGTATTGTAGTTGGTCCTGGTCGTGGATCGGCTGCAGGTTCTTTAATCGCCTATTCTCTTGGCATTACAACCGTTGATCCACTGCGTTATGGTTTGATTTTTGAAAGGTTCTTGAATCCGGAGCGGGTATCTATGCCGGATATCGATATTGACTTTGCAGACCACCGTCGCGATGAAATTTTACAATATGTAATTGAGAAATATGGTCGTATGAATGTAGCTCAGGTAGTAACCTTTGGAACTATGACTGCAAAAGCAGCTGTACGTGATGTAGGTAGAGCTATGGGGTATCCGTATTCTGAAGTAGATGCAATTGCTAAATTAATTCCTGCGCCAATTCTAGGGAAACACCGCCCTTTAATTGAGAGTTCACGCGATGATGCTGAGCTTAGTCGTGAGTATCAAAACAATCCACGAGCTAAAGAGCTTTTAGATAATGCTATACAGCTTGAAGGTACTATTCGTCATGCAGGTACGCACGCCTGTGCCGTTATAATTTCTGAAGAGCCTCTGGTAAATTATACTCCCTTGCAAATCGCTTCAGGTAAAGACGATACGATTATTACTCAATATTCAATGAAGCCGCTAGAAGAAATAGGTCTTCTTAAAATGGATTTCTTGGGTTTGCGGAATTTAACTATTATTGAACATACTTTACGTATAATTGGAGTTAAAACTGGTGTAAAAATTGATATTGATAAACTTGACTTAGAAGATAAACCTACTTTTGAACTACTAACACGTGGCGAAACTACTGGGGTCTTCCAGTTAGAATCACCTGGTATGAAAAGGTACTTAAAAGAATTAAAGCCGAGTAGACTCGAAGATATTATTGCCATGAACGCTTTGTATAGACCTGGACCGATGGATTACATTCCGGCTTATATTAAGGGTAAGCATGATCCTACTTCAATTAAGTATATGCATACCCTGTTTGAACCAATTATGGCCGAAACTTATGGTGTTGGGGTTTACCAGGAGCAGATTCTTGAGATTGCTCGTGTATTTGCTGGATTTACCTTGGGCGAAGCGGATTTACTTAGAAAAGCAGTAGGTAAAAAAGATCCTGAATTATTAATGGAGCAACGACAAAAGTTCGTAGAAGGTGCGGCGAGTGAAGGACATGACTTTAAATTCGCCGAAAAAGTTTTTGACGATGTAATTGAGCCATTTGCTGGGTATGGCTTCAATAAAGCTCATGCTACTTGTTACGCTATGATTGCATATCAGACTGCCTATTTAAAAGCGCATTACCCTACTGAATTTATGGCAGCACTTCTAACTGCTGATCAAGGTGATACTGAGAGAGTAATTATTGAAATTAGTGAATCAATTACAATGGGAATTGAAGTTTTACCACCATCTGTTAACGAAAGTGATAATGATTTTACAGTTGTTAATAAAGGTATAATTCGTTTTGGTTTGAATGCAATTAAGGGTTTAGGTGAAAATACTGTTCGAAAAATTATTGATGTGCGAAATTTAGTTGGCGAGTTTACTAGCTTGCAGGATTTTGTTTTGAAATTGCCGCCTGAAATAGTAAATAAAAAAACTATTCAGTCATTAGCTTACGCTGGTGCCATGGATTGCTTTGAGTTACCACGTAATGTTATTGCTGAAAATTATGAGGTTATCTCTAAATATGCAAAATCTAATTCTGTTAAAGACGTAGATGTTCCTCAAATAAGTATCTTTGGAGATGATGTCGAAGCGCTTAGGTCTCCTGATTTACATTTAAATTCTATTCCGGAATTAAAAAGACTTGATGAGCTATCTTTAGAAAAGCAATTTCTAGGTATGTATGTGTCGTCACATCCACTTAAAGGGTTAGGTGAATACATTAAGCGAAAAGTTACTTTTATAAGAAATTTGCCGAAAGAAAAATCTGATAAAACTGTAAAAATTGGTGGATTAATTACTTCGAAGAAGAAAATTATGACAAAGAAGGGTGATTATATGATGAATTTCGTATTAGAAGATCCTACAGGAAGTATTGAAGTTGTAGTTTTTCCGCATGCCTTTAGTAAATGCGAAGCCCATATTGTAGATGATAAATTTATTCAAGTTGAAGGTAAATTAGAGTTTCGTCGGAATTTACAAGTTATTGCCTCTAATATTAGTGGTGTGTCTATAAATGTCATGATGGAAAATGCAATTGAATCAGGACTATATAATCCTGATGAGAAATTTTTAAAGATTGAGGAGCCAATAGATGAGTATCCTATAATTGAGACTATTAATAATGATAAGCCTGAATTAGAAAAATTGTATAATTTAAATAAAAATATTCTATTGGTTAAAATTCCATTCGGATTATCTAAAGATTCTCTTGCGGAATTAAAGAAATTAATCGAAACTAATACAGGTGAAATTCAGGTAGAATTATTATTAGAAAATGAAGATAAATCCGTGAAAAGATTAAAGTTATCTAATAAAGTAAATTTTGATTCTGGCTTTGAAGGTAAATTAAGTATGATATTAACTAAATAATTATGTATCGAAATTATATTTTAAATCAAGTTGATGAAAGTTTGCTCGGAAAGGAAATATTATTATCTGGTTGGGTAAATAGAAGACGTGATCATGGAAGTCTCATATTTATTGATTTGAGGGACCGTTATGGCTTTGTGCAACTAGTATTTGATCCAAATGATTTTCCTGTTGCACATAAATTAGCGGAAACACTTAGATCTGAGTTTGTAATTAGTATTACAGGTACAGTTAGAATGCGTCCAGATGGTAATGAAAATTTGAATTTAAAATCAGGTAAAGTTGAGTTAATAGTTTCTGAGTTAAGAATTTTATCTAAGTCTAAAACTACCCCTTTCGAGATAGATAGCGATAAAGAAGTTGGTGAAGAAATACGCTTAAAATATAGATATTTAGATTTAAGAAGAGAGAGATTAAAAAACAATATTATCTTAAGACATAATGTAATCAAATATATTCGTGATTTTATGTCTAGTAATAATTTCTTAGAAATTGAAACTCCGATACTAATAAAAGGTACTCCCGAAGGAAGTCGTGAATACATGGTTCCTTCTAGACTATATCCTGGGCAATTTTATGTTTTGCCACAATCCCCTCAGCAACTTAAGCAGTTATTAATGGTAGGTGGTTTCGATAGATATTTTCAGATTGCAAGATGTTTTAGAGACGAAGATCAGCGTGGAGACAGACAACCAGAATTTACACAATTAGATATGGAGTTTTCTTTTGTAAATGAATCTGATGTTTTGGATTTAAATGAAAAATTGTTTTTTGAATTATTGAAAGAATTTAAACCGGATGTAAATTTAGTTTTCCCTCAAGCGGTAAGAATGACTTATTCAGAAGCCATGAATAATTATGGTTCTGATAAGCCGGATTTACGGTATGATTTAAAATTTGCAGATGTTACAAGTTTATTTAGCAAATCTGAGTTTAAAGTCTTTTCTGAAGTTATCGCTATGGACGGTTTTATTAAGGCGTTAAAAGTTCCAGGTGTAGCAGGTGAATTTTCTCGTAAAGTAATTGATGAATTAACTGAAGTGGCTAAAATTTATAAGGCTAAAGGTTTGGCTTATTTATCATTTGTTAATGGTGAAATTGTTTCCCCTATTGCAAAGTTTATGTCTGAAGCTGAGTTGAATTCGCTTAAAGTTGATTTAGATTTGACTGAGAATGATATGGTGTTTTTTGCTGCCGATAAATTTGATGTTGCCTGTACTGCATTAGGTCAAGTTAGAATTGCTGTTGCTAAAAAATTAAATTTGGCTAACGAAAATGATTATGCAGTTTGTTGGGTGACTGATTTTCCTATGTTTGAATATTCCGAAGATTTCGGTGAAATGCAAGCTGCTCACCATCCATTTACTAGTCCAAGGTTAGATCAACTTGAAATACTTGATACTGAACCTTATAAGGCAATATCTAGAGCCTACGACTTAGTTTTAAACGGAAATGAAATTGGCGGTGGCTCAATTAGGATCCACGATCAAGAGTTGCAGTCTAAAGTATTTTCAATCCTTGGAATTTCTAAAGAAGATGCGCAAATAAGATTTGGTCACATGCTTGAGGCTTTTGAGTATGGTGTACCACCGCATGCAGGAATTGCATGGGGTTTAGATAGATTAATAATGATTTTTGCAGGCGAGCCTAATATTCGTGAGGTAATGGCTTTTCCTAAAGATTCTAAAGCTAAAGATCTTATGTTAGGTGCCCCAACTCCTATGCCGAAACAAAATTTAGATGACTTACATATTTCAGTTCTAGATTCCGAGTAATGACAGTATAATTAACCTCAATTAAAATTTATGCCTCAAATAATTCAAATATTAATTGCGATTGCTATACTCTTTGGTTTTTATAGAGCTTTTGTAGTATTGAATAGGCTTAGATTTGATAGAATGAGGGTTAATTCTATGATTTACCTAAAAATATCGATCCCTAAAAAGGATGCCAAAGAAGATCGTGAAAGAGATACAGAAGCTTTTGCCTCACAATCTCAAGGATTTAAAGATTTCGTGGGTGTAATGGCTCAATTTTTCGATTCTCTTTATAGTATGCATAATTCAAATTTTGTAGATTATTATAAGGATCAAGATTTCTTGTCTTTGGAGTATATTGTCGAAAATGATAGAATTTATTTGTACATGGTTTGTCCAGCAGACATGCGAAGTATTGTTGAAAAAAAACTTACTGGGTTTTTTCCTGATATCTTTTTAGAAGAAGTGCAGGCTCCAAATATTTTCTTTGATGGATGTGAAGTCGGTGGGCATTATTTGTACACGGGTTTAGATTCCATTTTCCCTATAAAAAATTATAAGTTTTTAAATACAGATCCATTTAACGATATTACTAATTCGCTTTCTAAGTTAGAGCCAGATGAAGGTGCTGCAATTCAAATAATGATAAGGCCACGTGAAGAAGGCTGGCAAAAAGAAGGGAGAAAAAAGGCCCAAGAACTTTTAAATGATACTAAACATGGAATAAGTTGGTGGAATCCAGTTTCAATTTTAGGTGGTTTGTTTGAGTTAATGGTTAAAGGTGGTGAAAGTATTGGACAAAGTGCTTCACCCTCTAATAGTGAGCGAAAAACCCAGATTAAAGAAGATGAAATCAAAGCAATGGATGAAAAAAATTCAAAAATAGGATACGAGTCTATTATAAGAGTAGTAGTTGCTGCCGGAACTAAATCTAAGATTAATCAACATCTAGGAAATATAATTGGATCATTTGTTCAATTTGGCTATATAGATGGAAATGGTTTTTCAAAGACTAAGTACCATTCACAATCAAGCTTGGTTAAAAATTTTATAAAAAGAACATTTAAACGTCCATTTTTCTTAAAATTTAAACCTCCAATGATTTTAAGTTCCGAAGAGCTTGCCTCATTGTTTCATATACCTGGAATTAAGTATAATAGATCTCCAAACATTGTATGGCAAAACTATAAAATTGCACCGCCTCCTGAAAACTTACCAAAAGAAGGTATATTATTAGGTCATAATGTTTATCGTGGGGTTAGAACAGAGATTAGAATGAAAAATGAAGACAGGTTTAGGCACTTTTATGTTATAGGACAAACTGGTACAGGTAAGTCTTCTATTTTTCAGTCTATGATTCGTCAAGATTTAAAAAATGGAGCAGGTTTGTGTGTTATTGATCCACATGGATCTTTAGTTGACGATATTCTACCTTTTATTCCTCGCGAGAGAGCAGACGATGTTATTTACTTTAATCCTGCAGATACAGAAAGGCCAATGGGTTTAAATTTATTAGAAGCTAGTACAGACGCTGAAAAAGATATGGTCGCATTAGATGCTATGAATATTATGATTAAAATGTTTGACGAAGAAATTTTTGGCCCACGTATTCAAGATTATTTTAGAAATGGGTGTTTAACATTAATGGATGATCCTGAAGGCGGATCTTTAACTGATATTGTTCGTTTATTTACTGATGATGCATTTCAGAAAATTAAAGTCGATAATGTTAAGAATCCTATTGTGAAATCCTTTTGGACAAATCAAATGGCCAATACTGGTCAACGAGAAAAACAAGAAATGATTCCATACTTTGCTGCTAAATTTGGTGCTTTTATTACAAATACTATGATGCGTAACATTATTGGGCAAACTAAATCTGCCTTTAACTTTGCTGATGTGATGCAGGATGGAAAAATTCTCTTAATGAACCTTTCTAAAGGTATGACTGGTGATATTAATTCTAAGTTGCTTGGGTTAATTATAGTATCTAAACTTCAAATAGCGGCCTTAAGACGACAAACACTTGCCAAGGAAGATCGACGTGATTTCTTTTTATATATAGATGAGTTCCAGAATTATATTACAGACAGTATTGAGTCAATTTTATCTGAGGCCAGAAAGTATCGTTTAAGTCTAAATTTAGCTCATCAATACATTGGCCAATTAGTAGAGAAGCAAGATGAAAGTATTAAAAATGCAGTCTTCGGTAACGTAGGTTCTATGATGTGTTATAAGATTTCTGCTACTGATGCTGAATTTATGGCTAAAGAAATGGCGCCGGTGTTTTCAGATCAAGATTTAGTAAATGTAGATAAGTTTAAGGCAGTAATGAAACTTTCTATAGATACACAACCATCGAGGCCTTTTAGTATTATTCCTTTAAATCCTTACTTAGAGAAGGGTGATACTGATGTTGGTGATGCTTTTAAACAGCTTTCTCGATTAAAATATGGACGAGATGTTGAGTTTGTTAATCGTGAAATCTTAAGACGTATTGGGGTAGGAAATTTATAGACTATGACTACACAATGATTTAATGCCTTTGCATACACCTTTTGACTCGTAAATTTTGTTTACGGTGCTATAATATTCGTACTTACAAAATTAAATTTTTGTTTGACAATAGCCTTCAAATAGTATAAAAATATGCATAGAAAAAATATATTTGTCTACAAATCAAACTATTCAATGAAATTTCGATCGTTTACAGCCTTATTGGGTTTTGTGTTACTTGCAAATTTTGTTCCTTATAATTCTCCTGATGTAAAAGCATCTAGTGATTGTAGTACAGGTCAGTACGTAATTTCGGCTTATTATTCCCCTGTTCCCGGTCAATCTAGATACGCTACAGGAACTTATGAAGGTGATATTAGATTAAATGGTGGTGGAGTTACTACGGCTTCAGGTACTAAGGTTGCCACTGCAGGTGGTCCATTTGTGGCCGCACCTCCTTGTATGCCTTTTGGTACTTCTTTAGTAATTGAGGGTCTTGGAACGCATCAGGTGCTAGATCGTGGTGGGGCAATCAAAGGTAGTAGGCTTGATATATGGATGGGATACGGAGATATAGGTTTAAAGAATGCACTTACATGGGGCAAAAGGACTGTATTTGTTACGTTAAATGGTAGCACTAATGCAAGTTCGTCTAGTTTCAGCTTTGATATTGGCTCAAACCAGCTTAAAAACTTTCAATTAGTAAAAGAAAGTGATCCTTTTAAATTTTTGAGAGAGCTTGCCTATGGAGATTCTGGCGAAGATGTAGCTCGTTTGCAGCAATTGCTAAAGGATATAAGCTTTTATAAATTTGATGTGAACGGTATTTTTGACGAAAATACCAAGTTTGCCTTAGAAAGTTTTAAAAATACACAGCCAGAATATGATAATAATGTAAACGATGCTACTGGGAAATTTGGCGATACTACCTTAGATAACTTGCGTATTGCAGTTGTCCAAAATCGTGAAAAGTATTTAAAGGATTCAGTTAATAGAAGTTTAGGCCGAGGCTCTAAGGGTGAAGATGTTAAAAAGTTGCAAGAATTTTTAACAGGTCTTGGATACTTAGACGTAATTTCGGGTGTATATGATTCGAAAACAGTTGCGGCTGTAACAAAATTTCAAATTGATGAAACAATAATTGAAAATGCTAACGATCAAGGTGCAGGTTATTTTGGTCCTAAGACTCAGTTGGCATTCGATAGAGTGTATTTGGCTTTAGAGAAGTCATTGTATGCCTCTAATCCTTCAAAACAATCAGTAGATCTTTCCAATACTGAAGTTGCTCTTGCTAACATTCCTGCTTCAGATTTATTTACAGAATCATTGACAGAGGGTTCCTCTGGAGAAGAAGTGGTAAGATTACAACAAGTATTAAAAGATTTAAATTTATTAAATGTTGACCCATCTGGCTATTTTGGACCTGTTACTTCAAATGCGGTGTTTAAATTTCAGCAAAGGGCTGGGCTTGTTACAGTTAGAACTGACTCTGCTGCTGGTTTTGTAGGACCTTCTACTAGAATTGCCTTAAATAAATTCTTAGATACTAGAGGTAAAATATCGGCAAGCACAAAAGATAATTCCGGTGTTGTTTCATTGCTTAGTTTTGACCCTGTAAAAATTAGTGCTACTTTAAAGTTTGGTGATGTTAGTAATGAGGTTATTAGTTTACAAAGATTTTTGAAGGCAGAAGGATATCTATTAAGCGCAATACATACTGATTACTTTGGCGAGCAGACTTTGGATGCTCTTAAGCGTTTTGCTAATGATAATGGTATAAAATTGAATGAATCGACTCCTTTTGATGCCGAATTGCTAAAACTAGTTAATTCTAAGATTTAGTTTGAGAAATTGATTTCTTACCAAAATTAGCCTTTATACATAAATGCAATCTGATTATTTGCTGTTTTATCATTTTTATGGTAAAATAGTAAGATTTAATTTAGTCATATGTATATAGTTTATAAGTTATTAAGAGAAAAAATTCAAAAATTTTCAGCATTAGCGATAGTGATTTGTTTGGTAATGTCAGTATTTGTTGATTTTTCAGCGGTTAGTTTATTTAAAGCAAGTACATTGGGTTTAGTTAAGCATGCTCCATTTGATGGATTAAGCTATCCTTACCAGTATGCTCCAGACTGGGTAGCCCTAAATGAATCTGAGAGAGAACTTGCATTTAATGGAATAAGTTCTTCGAAAATTACTGACCCAATTAGCTATAATCCATCTGAATTAGCATTGCCTCTAGATTCATTATCTTTTTCAGATAACAATGATATTCAAGTTAGAAATGCTAAAATTACATATAGTGTACCTTACTTGGGCAATTATAAATTAGATGGCAAGGAAGAAGCGGGTAGCCATCCAGCTGTAGATATTAAATTGCCGATTGGAACACCGATTCTATCTATTGGTAATGGTGTAGTAATTAAATCAGAAGATCAACCGTGGGGATTTGGTAAGCATATAGTAGTTAGACATAATGATTTTCCGGATTTTGATAATTCAAGTAAAACTACTACTTATTTTGCAAGTTATAGTCATATGTCCGACTTATCTGTAGTGGTTGGAGATATAGTAATTAAAAGTCAAAAAATAGGACTTTCTGGAGATACGGGTACTGCTACAACTCCCCATTTACACTTTCAAATAGATAAAGAAACAGCGCCTTGGCATCCATATTGGCCTTTTACTGCAACAGAAGCTCAAACTGCTGGCCTGTCATTTTTTGATGCAATAAATTCAGGTTTAGGCAAAGAAATTGCGAGAAGTATGACAATTAATCCTATGCTCTATGTACAACGCCATTTAAGTACTAGTGGCGCTACAGTGGCTTCTGCTACTCCGAGCCTAGTGGAATTTGATTTACCTGCCGAAACATTATCTTTACAGGGATTAGAAGTGATTGCTCCTAATCAAATGATTTTAGGTGAAGTGTATAATGTTGAATTAAAACTAGCGTCTACTGGTTCTGATTTTGCTGCTTTAGGAATTGCTGATTATAAATTCAATGCTAATTTACTTGCTGAGTATACATTACCTCAGTTTCTAGACTTTGGTTCAGGAGTTGTAAATGTTTCTTTTGAGCCTAAAGAGTTAGGAAATATGAATATTACTCTTGATGCTGGTGATTATGATGCAAAGTCTTCGAACATTGAAGTTAGATTATTTTCGGATATCTCAAACTCTGATCCTGATTTAAAGGCATTAAAGTATTTAAAAGATAAAAGTATCTTAACAGGCTTTCAAGATAAATCCTTTAAGCCTGACGACTTTGTAACAAAAGCACAAGCATCTAAATTGATAGTTGCTGCACTTCCTGCCGCAATTTTAGAGTCTAGTAATGGTTTAGTAGCTAGATTTAATGATGTATCAGAAATGGATTGGTATTTTAGTTCTGTATCTAAATTATTAAGTTTAGGTGCAATTGACCCTTCTAAATCAAATTACGAGCCTAATAAAGCTGTAACTCTTGGGGAATTCTTGAAATTGTTATTTGAATCCTTGAAATTAGATATTTCGCCAGATGTTAATTCGGGCTATGGATCATATTTTGATGTAAACGCCTGGTATGCACCTTATTTGCAAGAAGCCATAAAGCAAGGGGTTATTTCAACTGAAGACTCAAAGTCTGCAGAATCCTCTTTAAATAGACGTGATGTAGCAAGATATATGAGTGGAGTTCTGCAAATGGTCGATAACATGTAATTGGATCAATCAATTATAGTAGAATAGCTATTTGAGCTACATCGATTTCTAAAATTGGGTTTACAATTTACTGAAAACAATCTAATTTATGTAGGCTTTATTTTTGCCCGCGTAGCTCAGTGGATAGAGCAGCGCCCTTCTAAGGCGAAGGTCATAGGTTCGACTCCTATCGCGGGTACCATTTAGCTATATGAATAATATAAGAATACCAAGGTTACATTCAATCGATGCTCTGCGTGGTTTAGCGGTCTTATTTATGATTCTATTTCATTTTATGTTTAGTGTCGATTTTTTCTATGGATATCAAATAAATTTGCTAGATAATCGATACTTTGAATTGTTAGCAAATATTGTACGTTTTATATTTTTATTTTTAGTTGGGATTTCTACAAGAATAATTTACTTGAATAGTGTAGATATGAATATTTTACTTAAGAAACAATCTGTTAGGATATTTTACTTAAGTTTATCAGCATTTTTAGTTTCTTTAAGTACCTACTTTATTACAGATTTATTTATATTTTGGGGCGTATTACATTTAGTTACTTTTTCATTATTAATTTTTAGTTTGTCTTTTTATAGAAAGTATTTAGTTCTTTTTTTATTAGGATTTTCACTTTTAGCATCAAAGTATGACTTCGCCTTACAGATTCTTGGTTTCTCCCCACTTAAATATTCTACACTTGACTTTTTTCCAATTTTTCCTTGGTTAGTAATTGTTTATTTTGGATATATTCTTTTTGATTATTTACTACCATTTATAAAAAATATCGAATCAGTATTGCCAAATTTATTTTTTTTAACAGCAATTGGTAAGAATTCTTTGATTATTTATTTAGTACATCAACCGATTATTTTGGCTTTGCTTTTGATTATTAAAAAGTTGATTTAATTGCTATAAAAGTAATTAAATTATTAAGTGAGTGAAAAATTATGGCTGGATAAATACTATTAGTTTTATATCTAATGTAGCTAATTATAATTCCTAGGGCAAACAAAGGTAGAAAAATTTGAGCTTGCAAATGAATACTAGCAAAAAGTAATGAGTTAACTATAATTTTGAATTTTACTGTACCGATTATTTTACTATAAATTAATCCTCTAAATAGCAGTTCTTCGAAGACTGGAGCTAGTATCACTACTAAAATGAAAATGCCGGCTACATGTATTCCTTCGAAAATATTTGAGTAATCTGGTTGCGTACCGAACCCAGGAATAGAAAAGTTAAATTTTAGTGTTAATAAACTTATAGCTACTGCTCCAAATATATATAGGATATAAAACTTAACTATTAGTAGTAGAGCTTTTACTGGATTGGTCCTAATAATACCTAGTTCAATTAGAGTGGATTTTTTTGTTATTAAGAATAATAGTACAGGAATTGCTATAATTCCTTGCTGTATAGCTAGAATTGCTATCTTACTTTCAATATTAAATAATGTAAGGATTTTAGCTGTTGCTACTGTTGTTATTGTAATAACTAGAAGAATTTTGATAATATCAAATTGTAGTTTATTTAAAAATCCTTGTATTCTTGACAAATTACCGTATAGTAGTTTTATATAATTATTTTTATGCATTTAGATATAGATGAAAGAGTTTTAGCTACATATTATCATCACTATACTCCTTTCGTGTATAGTATATTAAAAGTGATTAGCGCTACGTTGCCTTTTTATTTTTTGATTTATCTATTTAAAGATGCCTTAGATTTCAATACAATTTTTTTCTTACACTTATTTGTAGTTTCTTTGTTTAGTTTAGTAACAATTTATGTGACCTTAGTATTTTGGCTTGATAGGTTAATTGTCACGAATAAGAGATTGATTTTTATTGATTGGCGGTATCTCAGTATTAAGTCTGAGTATGAAACAGAATTAAAGGATGTCCAAGATATTACTTCAATTGAGCGAGGTGTATTTGCAATTTTGCCTATATTTGATTATGGTACAATTGAAATAAAAACTTCTTCAAATCAGACTACTATTATATTTAAAGAAGCACCTAATCCGAATGGTATTAAAAAATTTATTCAATCTTTACTAATTCATCCTCATAATAATCCCTAATGATTGAAGATATTGAAAATTTAGATTTAATTTTAGATAACACTAAGGCTGATACTAAATTTAATGCAGAATTATCTTTAAGACCAAAGCTATTAAATGAGTATGTTGGTCAAAACCTTTTAAAAGAACAATTACGAGTTATGTTAAGTTCTGCTTCATCTAGAAAAGCAGTACTTGATCATATTTTGTTTTTCGGCATGCCGGGTGTAGGAAAAACTACCCTAGCTCAAATACTTGCCAATGAATTAGGAGTGAAAATTATTGTTACTTCTGGTCAGGCTTTAGATAAAACAGGAGACGTTGCTGCTATTTTGGCAAATATTAAAGAAGGTGATGTACTGTTTATAGATGAAATTCATAGATTAAGACCGAAAGTTGAGGAGCTACTTTATACAGCAATGGAAGATTTTGCTATAGATATTGTACTCGGTA
The DNA here is from genome assembly GCA_943349385.1 of Candidatus Peribacteria bacterium. GTDB lineage: Bacteria > Patescibacteriota > Gracilibacteria > UBA1369 > CALQZM01. The sequence continues at coordinate 844 of CALQZM010000010.1, read as the reverse complement.
AAGGACCTACTGCTAAACTACTTAGATTGGATTTACCAAAGTTCAGTTTATTTGGTGCCACAACTCGACTACATAGTGTTTCTAATCCACTTAAAGATCGTTTTGGGTTAGTAGCAAAAATTTCTGATTATGAACTTTGTGATATAGAAACAATTGTCCGACTGAATGCTAATAAGCTTGAAGTCTCTATACATGATAAGGCGGTTGAAAGATTAGCGAAAATTTGTAGACTAACTCCTCGTATTGCGAATCACTATTTGAAACGAGCAAGAGATTTTGCTATAAATGATAATTCAAGCATTGTAAGTTTAGAGGTTGTAGAAAAGCTCATGACTAGCCTAGGTCTTGATGATTTGGGTTTAAACGAAAATGATAGAAATATTATTTCTAAAATTTATAATGATTTTTCTGCTGGTCCAGTTGGTCTCTCAACATTGTCAGCTTCTATGAACGAAGATCCGGATACGATGAATGAGATTTTTGAACCTTATTTAATTAGATTAGGTCTTATTAAACGTTCTAACAGAGGTAGACTTTTGACTACTAAAGGTATAGAATTTGTTCATAAATATGGTTTAATAAACTAAATAAATGAATAAATACTTATTTCCTATTGTATCAATTGTGCTGGTCGGTACTTTAACTGGTTGTTTTGGCGGTTCTTCTGATGTTTCTGATCAAAGTCTAGAAAAAACTTTACAAGGTGAATTGCAAAAATTGCCTTCTTCTATTTCTGAATTAGATGTAACTCATGTCTTAATTACGGAATCTAGAGAAAGAGTTTATTTAAGAAGTATAATGTTTGATTTAGACTTGTACGATAAAAAGAAAGTAAGACTATCTG
>CALQZM010000009.1 GCA_943349385.1 Candidatus Peribacteria bacterium | reverse complement strand
CAAATAATCGTAAACCTTAGCAATTTAACTATCATATAAACATATTATTAATACAAATAAAAACTACTCAAAGTATAACTTAATGTCAATTTTCAAGTTTAAATTCTAATAATTTAAGTGTAAAATAATAAAGTCCAATTATTCCAGTTAAGAATTAGATATTCAATAAAAATTATGAATTTCAAATCAAGAAAAATTTCAAAAAGTAGACCTTTAAAAGTTAAAGACATTGCCTCAAATAGGAGTAAAATCAAAACAAAGAACCAATTCCCTTTTAAGTTACCAAAATTCAACCTGAAATTACCAAAAAAATTGGTTTCTGCACTAGGTATAAGTTTTTTAATATTTACTATTGGATTTGCAACTTTTCAGTTCACGCCAGCCAAAAGTATAATTACAAAATCCTTATTAAAAACAATCGGAAGTAACATTAAAAAAGATTCAAGTGGCTACACTAATATTTTAGCCATTGGTGTAGGTGGCGAAGGACACGAAGGCGGCCAACTTACCGATACTATAATTGTAGCCAGCATTAACGAAAAAAAAGAAAAAATTGTAATGACTTCAATCCCACGTGATCTGTACGCAAAACACGACAACATCATTTCCCAAAGAATTAATAGTGTATACGAAAATACAAAACATAAACTAGGAGAAGAACTAGCATTAGCGACATTAGCTGAAATAATCGGTGAATTTACTGGCGAAGAAATTCATTACTATGTAAAAATTGATTTTAAAGGTCTTCGCGATATAGTCGATGCAGTAGGCGGAATCGAAATTTATAATAAAGAAGCAATCTTTGACCCATTTTACCCAGGACCAAACTATAGTTATCAGACTTTCTCACTTCCAATGGGTACGCAAACTCTAAATGGTGCAACTGCTTTAAAATTTGCCAGATCGCGAAAAACAACCAACGACTTTTCACGTTCTGATCGGCAACAACAATTAATATTAGCCATAAAAGAAAAAGCTCTAAAATTAAATTTGCTTTCTAGTCCTGATAAACTTAGAAACTTATACAAAAGTATCGAATCCAATATTGGCACAAATTTAAATTTAAGAGAAATAACAACCTTAGCTGGAATCGCTAGCGATATAGATAAGTCAGACCTGGTACAAATTATCTTTAATGACGACCCAAATCAAAAAGGTGGATTCTTATACTCACCTCCAAGATCACTTTATGCAGATGCATATGTATTATTACCTGCAGATAAAACCCTTACTCAAGTACATACATTTATAAAACTTCATAGAGAATTCCCTGAGTTAATGAAAAACCCTGTACCGATAGATGTATTAAATGGTACTAAAACTTCTGGTTTAGCCGGAGAAACAGCCTTTGTTTTACAGAAATTTGGGTTCGAAACTAATGACATAGAGAACATTGAAAATCGAGAAATCGAAGTCCAAACTAGTAAAATTCAAACCAGCATTGGCAGTAACAATGAAATAATAGATGCTATCAAAATGCTGTTCCCACCAATTAAAAAAATAGAAAATATTGATCCGGTATTACCAGATCCTGAAGCCGACGGATTACCATCAAGCATAAAAGTAATCGTAGGAATCGACATGAAATCAACCCTTAAATTTTTTGATACCCACTCCAGTCTGGCACCGCTAATACAACAAGCAATACAAGAAAATCAAGCAGCCAACAAACCAGATAACGAACTCGATACCGAAGAAAACAATAAACCTACAATCGATCCAAAAGATCAATCAACCCCAAATGCAGAAACCACAGAAGAAACAATTGAGAATCAAAACTTAGTTACAATTTAAACTTTCTCAAGATGCTCGAAATTCTAATTACAATAATTCTAAGTTTAAATTCAATTCCGAATTCAAACACCAATTATACAGAAACTAAAACCACAACTATTTCAACGAATTATCAATTTGTAAAACAAGACAGTAGTATTCCATTAGTATCTGCGAATGCAGCTTTAATTGCGGATTTAAATTCAGACTATGTTTTTTACCAAAAAAATCCTGTAAAAATTTTACCAATTGCCAGTCTTACTAAAATCATGACTGCCTTAATTATAATTCAAGAAAATAAATTAAGCGAAGTCGTTACTGTTCCAGCCCAAGCAACAATAGTGGGAGGATCCAGCATGTACCTAGCTACTAATGAAGAAATTTCTGTCGAAAATTTACTACACGGACTTTTAATCCAATCTGGCAATGATGCTGCAATCAGTTTAGCTACGCACAATTCGGGAACCACCAAGAAATTTGTTAAAAAAATGAATCAAAAAGCAAAAGAGCTAAATTTGCAAAACACAAATTTTGCCAACCCCATGGGATTTGACGACCCAGATAACTACTCAACAGTTCAAGATCTATACTTAATAGCCAAAGAACTCTACAAAGATCCTAAAATAAAAAAGATAGTACAATCTAAAACAAAAACTGTATATTCCAAAAATAAAGCAGTCAGCCACAAACTCAAAACCACAAACGATCTACTTAATAACTATTTAAAAGTAAGTGGCCTCAAAACTGGCTCCACCGAAAAAGCCGGAGGATGTTTTATTGCTATAACAAATGAAGACAACCCAAAAATTTCAATAGTAATTGGATCAAATGACCGTTTCAAAGACACAAAAATTCTGCTAGATTGGACAAAAAATACTTTTAAAAAAACCTAATATAATATGGAAAACTTTCTTTTCAACGAACTCAGTATAAACCTTGGACTAATACTAGGGTCCTCAGCACTCGCTTTTTTAATAGCCATACTTTGCGCCAATAAATATACCTGCCTACTCAAGAAATTTCAGTTTGGGCAAACAATCAAAGAAGAATCCATGGGTGGAACAAAGACTCCTTTATTTAACAGTCTTCACAAGAAAAAAGAAGGCACCCCAACTATGGGTGGGGTCTTAATTTGGATGTCGGTTCTAATTGTAGCAGTCTTATCATTCATTTCAGTAGAAATGGGCATTACCAATAATAGCCTTATAAACCGTAATGAAACCTATTGGCCAATTTTTACATTAATTACCTGTGCTTTACTTGGACTAGTAGACGACGTTATGAACGTAAAGAAAATAGGAAAAACTAAAGGACTTAGCGCAATCACTAAATTCACTTGGCTTACCCTATTTGGAGCTTTTGGAGCCTACTGGTTTCACTATAAACTTGGATTCGACTCAATTACTTTATTTTCAAATACCTACACCTTAGGTTGGCTTTATATACCCCTATTTATATTCGTATTCGTAGGATCTGCCAACGCAGTTAATATTACCGACGGCCTAGACGGACTTGCGGCAGGTCTAATAATTTTAGCATTTAGTGTACTTGCAATCGTAGCCTATTTAAAAGGACAACTAATCCTAGCCTCATTCTGTGGAGTAATTATTGGAGCAACTGCAGCATTTTTATGGTACAATATTCCGCCCGCCAAGTTTTTCATGGGAGACACCGGATCTTTAAGTTTAGGAGCAACCATGGCCGTAATCTCATTTTTAACTGACACCGTATTATTATTACCATTTATTGGCGCTATATTCGTAATCGAAACCTTATCTGTAATAATTCAAATAATCTCTAAAAAGCTATTCAACAAAAAAATATTCTATATCGCCCCAGTTCATCATCATTTCGAATATATCGGCTGGCCAGAATTCAAAGTAACCATGCGCTTTTGGATGATAGGCGGATTCATTGCAGCTCTTGGACTAATTTTACATTTAGCTAGACTAGTCTAATTCAAAAATTTCAAAGCAGATTGAACAAAATTAGCCTCAGTATTTGGAACAGTAATAGGTGCTACAGGCTGTACTAGTAACGGATCAACTGGCAATCCCGTTACTGGATCTATAAGTGGCTGTACTGGCGCTATTGGTAATAGTGGCAACACTACACTTGGCGTAACTTGAATTTTTTGACCTTCTCCGAGCTGTATAGCCGTAGGTATATTAACCGTATCAACAATTAAATTTGGAGAACTAATTACAGTAGCATTTTCTGCAATATTAATAGTTTCACTGACTTTTTTAATATCATTAATTACAGCTTGACCCTTAACTTCTTTTGCAATATCAATAGACAACTCTAAACTTTGTTCAGAAAACAATTTAACCTCTTCAATTTTCTTGTCTAATTCTGCACCAATGTTAGTGTTTTGAAGCACAGTAGGATTTGATCCATCGCTTTTATTACTATCTGCATCTGCAGCATCTTGCAACTCTTGAATCGCAGTTAAACTTTGCACACCTTGCTCAATTACAGTAGTAATAACATCTGCTTTTTCAGAATCCGGCAACGACTCAACATCGGTAGCGATCTGAGCAATTTGCTTAGTGAATTGTACTAAATTTTGAGTAACAAGTTCCGGACGATTTTCTTTTGCTAACCCAACTGCATCGTCTAATAATTCATTTACTTGAGCAATTTGGATCTTAGTTTTTTCTGTTTTATTTGAAGCAACTAATAATTCTGCTTGGTTTAATACTTGTTTCAGTGCAAGACCATCTGCTATAGACAAAGAATCTTTAATGTTCTTTTTTTGCAATCCAACTGAATCAGAAATATTAGATCTTAGCTCTATAACTCTTTTAACAGAATTACCTTCTGGAGTTTTTAAAGCAATCGATTTGACTCTTTCAGACGCAATTTCAACTGCATTTGAATACTCCTTAATTAAATCTTCGGCATATTCGTATTTACCTTCAGCAATTAAGGCTTGAGCCTCAGTCATTTTTTCATTAGCAAATGACAACTCTAGTTCAGACTGGCGAATAGGATCGAAAGTAAAGGCTAATTTCGCTGATCGTCGAAACTCTTTGATAGGGTAAAACAAACTTTCTGGGGTAATCCCTGCATCGTCTTTTAATAAAGTAAGTTTACTATCAGCAATTAAGTTAGCGTAAAACTCATCTTGTTTAAAGTTACTAGTAAGCCATTCTAAATCAAAATCTGTTAATTTTTCTTGAAATAATTGTGTATCTAAATAAGTAGTTACCGGAGTTTCTTTTTTAACCTTTACCACTTGGCCTTTTTGCAAGTCTGCTGGTAAATATTCACCTTCGGCGAACAACTCTAGAGAGAGGCCTTTCTCTAAAGCAACAACTCTTGAGAAATCTTTAGTAACTTCAACGTTAAATACCGATTCAATTTTTGAAGAAACAATTAATTCATCAGCATAAACTTGAAAAGAAGCATTAGAACCATTAAGTCCTAAAGTATTAGTCCATAAAACTCCATTATCTAGTTTTAAAGAAATTTTAGAATTTACAAAATTTGCCTCTAAAGAATTAATTTTCAGCTTAGAATCATTACCTAACCTAGCTAAACTATCGTCAGCGAACACAATCTCAGCAAATCCAGCCGGTCCAGTTACTAAAACATCACCCTGTTGTAAAACAAAGCCAGATTCTACTGCAATTCTATCGTCACCTCTATACACAAAAACATTTCCAGAATAAGAAGTAATGCTTGCCGGAACAGATGCTTTTGCCATATTAACACTTGAAAAAGGTTGAACTACAATAGTAAAAACTAAAACAAATGCAGCAAAAGAAGCTCCAAATCGTCTTACCAGAGGTCGCGTGAATAATCTTTCTAAAAAGCTTTCAGCTGTTGCATCAACATACATTAAAAGTTTTTCTTTCATTAAAACCCTAGTATTTACCGATAATCTAACAGATTGCATAGATTTAATGACTCTAGCAAAATATGAATCAACATACACATGTTCTTGCATAATTTTATTACGCAGACGTTCTTTTGAGCTAAACTCAACTTCAGTCCTTATAATATTGCCTATTTGTTGTTCAAATTTGTTCATAGTACCTGTTTATACGAGAAAACAAGAAGTTTGTTACTCATTAAATCCCATTTTTTGCAACACCTGTTTTAATTCTTTCATTGCCCTAAACTGCATAACCCTTATAGATCCTTCTGATTTACCTATAATCTTGGCTATTTCAGCGTATTCTAAGTCCTCTATAAAGCGCAAAAGCAATATTTCTTGATAACTTTCGGATATCTTTGAAATTGCCTCCCTAATCTTTTCAGCATTCAATATTGACTCTGTATTCAATTTTGGATTCTTAGCATCATCGTGATCAGTTAAATCAATCGAAAGCTCGTCTACGCTCTTATATACCCTATAGTGGTCAATTACTGTATTTCTGGCAATTGTATACAGCCATGACGAAAAACTGCTCTTTGCAGGATCGTATTTTTTACGATTTTCCCAGGCTTTAATAAATATTATCTCAGTTAAATCCTCTGATTCAGAACTTTTAACCTTGTAGTAAACGTATCTGTAGATATTATCAGCAAAGTGATCATATAAAGCCGAAAAAGCCTCAGGATAACCATTCACAAAGTTAACTGCATATTTTACTATTTCCTCATCTGAATGTAATTTACGATTCATCAAAAATTATTTAGTCAAATATACAATACGATTTTATTTTACTTTTGTTTCACTAAACTCCAAATTCCTTTGTCTTCTCAACTTCTGAACTTGAGCCCAAAAAAACAGGTGTTTTTTGATGCAGACTGGCGATAGGTAAATCTAATATATCAGAATAACCATTTGAAGCCTTACCCCCGGCATTAGTAACTAAATAAGCCATTGGACCACATTCGTATAACAGTCTTAATTTTCCTTCTGGAGCATCTTTAGATTTTGGATAAGCAAAAATTCCAGATTTTTTTACGAAAATATGATTAACATCCGGAACCATTCCACCTGAATAACGCAGAGTATATTCTGAATCAATCCAGTGTTGCACTAATTTTTTATATCCAGAATTGCTGCTACAGGCTCTTAAATTACCGGGAGCAAAATATTCAGATTCTTGATCAATTTGGATATTTTCACGATTCAAATAAAAACCATCTTCTTTTAAAATAAATTCATGAACGCCATTCCCCCAACTAACCACAACAGTAGTACGAGGTCCATATACCGCATACATACTTGCAACCATATCTCTTGGAGTACGACCTAACAAATAAGTTCCTGGATAAACTCCAAAAATAGTTCCAATTGCAAAATTTGCATCAATCAACGACGATCCATCTAAAGGATCATAGACTATTGCAAACTCTTTACCTGAAAGTAGAACTTCGTCCTCGCGTTCTTCAGAAGCTAAGATTGAAACCAGATCCGACTCAATTAAAGTATCATGGATGAGCACATCAGCTAAAACATCCATTTCAAGCTGGGTATCACCCGACAAATTCATAGTATCAGTTTTTGCCTTTGAAATATCGATATTATTTGAAACTAAAATAACCGACTTAAATAATAAGACGATTATTTCTTTTAAATTCGGATTAACTGCTAGATCTCTGTCTAAAAATTTAAGATAGTACATTTAGGCTTTATCAAGGATATCAATTAATTTTTTAGACATTTCAACTGCATCATCCATTTCACGTTTCCACATATTTCGTCCATAAATAAATCCAAAACATCCAGCTTTGACGCAAATTTTAGCATTTTCTATTACTTCTTCATCATGCTTTTCAGATCCTCCACTAAATAATACTGGAACTCCTTGAGCAGCTTCTACAACTCGCCGTGTCCGTTCTAATTTTTGCTCATAGGGACTTAAAGCTAAAAGCTCTTTTTCGACTTGTCTGAAATATTCTGGTATATTTTCGTTTTCTAAATCTTCAGGAGCAAGTGCAGTCGGCATATTAGATTTAATAATTGTAGCACCCATTTCCATAGCCATACGTGCAGCACTCTCTAAAGCATAACTTGCAGCAGCTCCACCTTTTTTGTCGATTCCCTCACCTCTAGGATAAGCCCATATAATTAAAGGTAGTCCATATTCTTCGCATTCTTGTCGAACTTTAGCTAATTGAGGCAAGTCACGATCTTGAGCAGGAGAACCATAATACATGGTATAACCAATTCCAACTGCACCCATTTTATAAGCATCTTCAACATATGAAGTATGAACACTTAAGGGGCTAGACTGTGAAGGGATTGAACTTTTACCATTAATTTTTAATATTAAAGGCATTTGTTTTTTATATTTAGTCCAGAATCTTTTTGCTACACCGTAATGTACGGCAACTGCATTAAATCCTCCTTTAATTGCCATCTCCATAATATATTCAGGATTTCCAGATTTTGGATTTGGGTGGATATGCCGATTATCGTGTTCAACGAACTGATCATAAGGCAAAATCATTGAGGTACCATTAGGCCTCAAAAACTTCTTAACATTACTTAATTCTACTCTGTCAAAATAGGCTTTTTCAAAAAATCTCAAATTCATAATATACAAAGTTAAGCTTAAATTATTACTACCTAAAAGCTAACATAAATAAACAAGTTAGCAAAGAGTTTCTTCTTATTTATTCAGAGCGACATCGAGCGACCCATCATAATACTGAACTTCAGATAACGGCACCATACCAGCTACAGAGGTACTATATCGTATATTCTCAAGCGACTGACTTTTAGACAAATCAATATTTTGTTGCTCTTTTATTGTCTTTAATTTATTTCTTTCGGATTCCAATTTTGCTAACTGGTAACCGACAGTTGCGTTCTCATTAAAATTGACCATGTAAATTACTCCTAATATCGCAATAAAAAACATTAAACAAAACATCAATGAAAATCTACCCACGAAAAACGGTATACTTACAGTCAAAATTCGACTTTTTTTCTTTTTTATACGACTATGAGTGTGAATATGCTTCATTTATAGCTTTTTAAATACTCGTAATTTTGCACTTCTTGCTCTTGGATTATTTTCGGACTCTTCTTTGGAAGGCACAATAATTTTTTTGTGCAACATTTCAACTTTTGGTTCAGCATGTAAAGATTTCAGAGCTTTTTCTGGCGATGTCTCGACGGGCCTCATTAAATCATTAATAAAGTTTTTTACAATTCTATCTTCTAAGGAATGATACGATATAACTGCAATAATTCCATTTCTCGATAAATTCGAATACAGTTTCTTTAAGCCTTTAGTTAAGACATTAAGTTCATCATTTACGGCAATTCTTAAAGCCTGAAAAACACAAGATAAATATCGATTTCTTTCTTTAAAGGGTACACATTCTTTCTCGATTCTTTCAACAAAATCATGCGTATACACAAACGGTCCATCTAAGCGTTTCGCAACAATTGTAGCGGCCAATTTTTTAGCATTACTAATTTCGCCGAAATTAAAAAATATCTCTGCTAATTTTTCTTCAGGTAATTTATTTAAAATCAAACCTGCATTTACTTTATTATCCTTATTAAATCTCATATCTAAAGGACCATTTTTTTGAAATGAAAAGCCATACTCAGCAACATCAAAATGCGGAGATGAAACTCCTAAATCCATTAAAACTTTATTATAAGGACCAAATTTTAACACTTTTAAATAATGTTCTATCTGATCATAACTATCGTTTACATAAAGAACTTTACCTTCGTACTTTTTTAACCTTTTACGAGCTTCTTGCATGTTTCGATTATCTAAATCAAAACCAATTAACTTTCCACCAAAACCTAACTTTTTCAAAATATTAGAAGCGTGGCCACCTAAACCTAAAGTACAATCCAGCACAACATCATTGTCTTGGATATCTAAATACTCTAATACTTTATCTAATAACACTGGTTGATGTTGTAACTTTGATTCGGATTGGTTCATTTATAATGTTATAATAAATAATATTCACTTAATCAGTTCAGTTCTAAAAATTGATAAAATTTATAGTTCAAGATTAAAGTTAATCCTAGTTTTGCTTATTGTCAAAAGATAAAATAGCCCTCTACTACATATTGGTACACAAAAGTTATACAAAAAGCAGCCCAGAAAAGGAAAACCAGCTATCTAACTAGCACAACTAGACTCCCTATCTTGTTTTGCCAAAAAATAAATAAGTTGTCAAACTTGCTTATGCGAAAACTGACTAACCAACAAAGATGTTAACTTCCCTTCCCTTAAAATCTCGATTTGATTATCCTCACTTTTAACAACAGTAGATAATCTAATTAAATCTAAAGTTCCGGCATCAACAATTATTTCAATGTCATTTAACGAATCATATTGCTGTGATAATTGTTCTACATCGTAAACCGGAGTCATTCCAAACTTAGCAGCAGCTGTTAAAATCAAATCTCCTTTGAAATTCTTATATATTTCAGTCAATAAATTATGTTCCGGATATCTGACTCCAATAAAATGTCCTTCATACTTTCCGACTCCTTCGGCAATTACGGTTAATGGACCAGGTAAATATTCTTCGATCAGCTGAGTAGTTGTGTCGTCTAAACTCAATAAACTTAACAACTTAACAGAATCGCAAATCAATAAAGGTAAGTATTCAGTTTCAGGCAAGGCACGAAGCACTCTAACTTTTTCTAAACAATCTAAATTATTAGCATCAGCCAAAATTCCATAACAAGTATCAGTTGGAACAACCACAAGTCCACCTTGCTTTAATACATCAGTTAGTTCTGAAACTAACAATTCGAAATCGTAAACATTGTCTAAATTTATTTTTTTCATAACCAAATTTTATCTACAATTTTTTTAAAAACAAGATATAATCGGTACAAATATATTTTTAACACCCCTTCAAAATGTCTAAACCACGAGTAGCAATTAATGGATTCGGACGAATCGGGCGAATCGCTTTTAGAGCAAACTTAGCCAGCAACTTATTAGATATAGTAGCAATTAACGACCCCGGAGACTTAGAACAACATCTGGTGCTTCTAAAATACGACTCTTGCTATGGCGTACTTGACGCCGAAATCTTAATAAAAAATGGAAACTTAGTAGTTAACGGCAAAGAAATCAAATATACCCAAATTAGAAACCCAGAAGAATTACCTTGGGCAGAGCAAAAAATCGACCTTGTACTAGAATGTACCGGAGTATTTACCGACAAAGCCGGAGCAGGCAAACACATTACTGCAGGTGCAAAAAGAGTACTAATTTCTGCGCCGAGTAAAGATGCTGATGTAACTCTATGTATGGGAATCAATCAAGAAACTTTTGACCCAGCCAAACATACAGTTATCTCAAACGCTTCATGTACTACCAATTGCCTCGCTCCCCTAGTAAAAGTTTTGAACGAAGAATTTGGAATCGTTAAAGGATTCATGACCACAATTCACTCCTACACAGGCGACCAACGTTTAAACGACGCCACTCACGACAAAGATGTTCGACGAGCAAGAGCCGCTAACTTATCTATGATTCCAACCAGTACCGGAGCCGCAAAAGCTATTGGAGAAGTAATTCCAGAAGTTGAAGGCAAATTAGATGGAGTCGCAATTCGAGTTCCGACCCCGGTTGTTTCTTTAACGGATTTAGTTGTTGAAGTATCACGAGAAACTTCAGCCGAAGAAGTAAACGCCGCTTTTGTGCGTGCTGCAGCCGGAAGTCTAAAAGGGATTTTACAAATATCTAACGAACCGTTAGTTTCAGTTGATTTCAAAGGCAACAACCACTCCTCGATACTGGACGCCGAATTGACTAACGTTAAAGGCAACATGGTTAAACTAATGTCTTGGTACGACAACGAATGGGGATATTCTGTGAGATTGGTAGAAATGGCAAAAATGATTGGCGAAAAATAATAAAAAAATTTAAAAAAGAGCTACCTTATCTAATAAGTAAGGTAGCTCTTTTAGTTCTGTACAAACCCACGGAAATTAAAACATAATTAATAAATTTCGATAGTTTTCAGGGCTGAAAACTACAGCACGATTAACAAGTATCGCTACTTTTCTGTACTGAAATTAATTTTTGGCTTTAAGTAATCTAAAAGCGCCAATCCTGAAAAGTTTTGCACATTCATCAATTCATATCAGATTAAATATTAAACAAAAAAAAGGACCTCCTAAGAAGTCCTTTTAAATCAATCTTAAAGAAAACTATTCTGCTGCAGCTTCTCTTCGAGCTCTAGCTTTAGCTTTGTTTCTCTTTTTTCGTGGTTTAGCTTTTGGGAAATTTTGTCCAACTAATCCATGTTGTTTAGAAGATGATCTATTTGTCATAAATTCAAATTTAATAGTAACAGGGCAGAATATACAGATTTAAAGAGCACCTTGCAAGGCAAATTAAAATCCCTTAAGATAAATTCCAGCAACAATGCTCAACTAATATTCAATATGCAGGACAGACAAAAACAAATCTTAACCGCAATCATCAAAGAATTCATTCAAACAGCTGAACCAGTAGGATCAAAAACCATAATGGTCAGTTATAAATTCAATGTAAGTCCAGCTACAATTAGGTCAGACATGGCGGAACTTGAAAAAGAAGGCCTTTTAATTCAACCTCATACTTCGGCAGGTAGAATCCCCACTGATGCCGGATATCGGTATTTTGTAGACGATTTAATGGATTACGAACAAACCAAATTACAAGCCTCTTCAATCGTTGAGGAAATCCGTAAAGAATTCAATAAAGACAAATTAAAAAGACAAATTCATGATGCTGTAGCCATTTTATCGAAAGCTACCAATAATATTAGCTTTGCTACAATCCCGGATAGTCGAACATTTTACTTAGGACTTTCAAATGTACTCAAAACACCTGAATTCACCAAAAATCCCTTACAAGCTAGCCAAGTAGTCGAAGTAATCGAAGACCGAGACAACTTTTTAAACTTTTTAAACTCACTTGAAAACAGCGACCAAAAAATCCAAATTTTCATTGGAAAAGAAAATATTTTAGAACAGATTCAAAGTTGCAGCTTGATTTTAAGCCGTTACACTACTAAAGAATATAGCGGTTACATTGGGATAATGGGACCGACTAGAATGAATTACCCATATAACACAGTTATATTAGAAGAAGTATTAGACTTACTTACCCAAGAACTTAATTCTTAAATTTAATTATGACAGATAATACAAATCCACCAATCACTGACGAAACAGAGAACAGCACAGAAGGTAGCTCTGCAAAACTGCAACAAGATCTTCAAGATATGACAGAAATCGCCAAAAGAGCTTTAGCAGATTTACAAAACTACAAACGTAAAGCCGACGAAGAAAGGTCAATGCTAATGAGTTTAGGCGAAATCAATGTCATCAAAGAACTTTTAACGGTAATTGACAGCTTTAAACGAGCTTTTAACTATATTCCAGAAGACATCGCGAATCACGATTGGGTCAATGGAGTAACTCAAATCGAAAAACAGTTAATTTCTATTGCCAAAAATGTCGGACTTGAAGAAATTCCAGGGGTAGGATCGCCTTTAGATCCTAATGTTCACGACGTATTAGCACAAATTCCAGGCGAAAAAGATACTATTTTAGAAGAAGTCGAAAAAGGTTACACTTTCAAAGGTAAAGTAATTCGAGCTTCTAAAGTTGTAACCGGAAATGGTCAATAAATTTCTTACAAAAAGATTATTAAAATTCATCTATTTTGGATTAATAGGATTTCTGCTGATTGGGCTAAATTATTTTTACATTAACTATCAAGTTAAAGATTTACACAGTAGGGCAATCAACGATGTTCCGAACAATCAAGTTGGACTTTTACTTGGTACTAGTGCCAAACTCAAAACAGGTCAACCAAATCAATATTTTACCAATAGAATCAAAGCTGCCGCAGCGCTATATAACAATAAAAAAATCCAATTTATTCTTGTAAGCGGAGACAATTCAGACCGAACTTACAATGAACCAGAAAAAATGAAAGATGCATTAATTGAAAGCGGAATCCCTGAAAACCGAATTTTCTTAGATTACGCAGGATTCAACACTCTTGACTCAGTTATAAGGAGCCAAAAGGTATTTGGGCAAAATCGAATTACTATTATTTCGCAAAAATTCCACAACCAACGTGCCCTATATATAGCTAAAAAGGTAGGCCTCAAAGCATTCGGATTCAACGCCGATAATCCCAACATTCCTACCCCAAAAGTATATGCAAGAGAAATTTTTGCCAGAGTAAAAATGTTTTTTGAAATTCACTTACTAGACAAAGATCCAAAATTCTTAGGTGAACCAATTCAAATTAACTAAAAAAATATTTGACAACAAAATACTAGCACTCTATAATAGCGAGTGCTAAAACTTATTATATAATTTTAAATATATGAGCAGAATCATAGGTATCGATCTTGGTACAACCAATTCCTGTGTTGCCTACATGCAAGGTGGAGAAGCTATAGTAATTCCATCTACAGAAGGAACACGAACAACGCCATCAATTGTGGCATTTAAAAATGAACGACTAGTAGGGATTCCAGCTAAAAGACAAGCTGTTACTAATCCTGAAAATACAATTTTTTCAGCAAAAAGATTCATCGGAATGAACTACGATGAAGTAAAAAAAATCGCTACAAAACTTCCTTATAAAGTAATTAAAGGTAAAAAGGGCGAAGCTGAAATCATTTTTAATGGCAAAGAACATAGACCAGCTGAAATTGCTGCTATGGTACTCCAAAAATTAAAAGCTGATGCTGAAGCCTTTTTGGGTGAAGAAGTTACAGCAGCAGTAATTACTGTTCCTGCTTACTTTAACGACTCACAAAGACAAGCTACTAAAGATGCCGGTAAAATTGCCGGACTTGAAGTTAAAAGAATTATTAACGAACCAACAGCTGCTGCACTTGCTTATGGATTCGATAAATCTGGAGCCGATAAAAAAATCGCAGTTTACGATTTAGGAGGTGGTACTTTTGACGTATCAATCCTAGAAATTGCTGATGTTGGAGGCGAAAAACAAATCGAAGTACTTGCTACAAATGGTGATACTCAACTAGGTGGTGACGATTTTGATAATCTAATATTAGAATGGTTACTAGCTGAATTCAAAAAACAAGAAGGTGTAGATCTTGCAAACGATAAAGCAGCAATCCAAAGATTAAAAGAAGCTGCCGAAAAAGCTAAAATCGAACTTTCTACTTCACAAGAAAGTGAAATAAATCTTCCATTCATTACAGCTGATGCCAGTGGTGCAAAACATTTAAACATAAAACTTTCTAGAGCAAAATTAGAAGAATTAGTGTTAGAAATTGTTGAAAAAACTGCTGATCCTTGCCGAAAATGTATAAAAGATTCACGAATTTTTGAAAGTGATATCGATGAAATAATTTTAGTTGGAGGTATGACTCGTATGCCACTTGTAATTGCTAAAGTTAAAGAAATTTTTGGTAAAGACCCTCACCGAGGAATCAATCCAGACGAAGTAGTTGCCCTTGGTGCAGCCATTCAAGGTGGAGTTTTACAAGGCGATATTAAAGACGTTTTACTACTAGATGTAACTCCCCTAACTCTTGGAATCGAAACTTTAGGCGGTGTTGCAACTCCATTAATCGAACGAAATACAACAGTTCCAACTAGTAAGTCACAAGTATTCTCTACTGCTGCAGACAATCAAACTTCGGTAGAAATCCACATTGTACAAGGTGAAAGACCAATGGCAATCGACAACAAATCACTTGGTAAATTTGTACTAGATGGAATTCCACCATCTCCTAGAGGAGTGCCTCAAGTTGAAGTAAGCTTCGATATCGATGCAAATGGAATCCTGCATGTAAAAGCAACTGACAAAGCTAGTAACAAAGAACAAAAAATTACAATTACGGGAACTTCTGGCTTAACAGATGAAGAAGTAGAAAAAATGAGACAAGAAGCCGAAAAATACGCCGATGAAGATAAAGCAAAAAAAGAAATTATCGAAATCAAAAATAATTCAGAATCATTAATCTACCAAACTGAAAAAGTACTTAAAGACGCTGGCGACAAAGTAACTGACGACATCAAAAAACCAGTCGAAGAAAAAGTCGCTACTCTAAAAGGATTGCTTGAAGCCGAAAACATTGATCTAGAAGCTACAAAAACAGCTTACGAAGATTTAAACCAAGAAATCCAAAAAATTGGATCAGCAATGTATCAAAATGCTGAAACTGCGGGAGCATCAGAAGCTACAGCTGACGAGGACGAAGTCCGAGTCAAAGATATGAACGAAAATGGTCCAATCGAAGCTGATGCTGAAGTTGTAAACGAAGACAATTCTGACGTAGATAAAAAATAATTCGTAAAATCATTTTGCGAATCACTACTCCCCCTTTACAATTAGGGGGAGTTTTAATTTAATTTTTCGTATGCATCGCTTTTTTTTAAATCCAGACGATCAAATCAAAGGAACTAAAATTACTCTAAAAAATGAGGACTTAGTTCACCAGTTAAGCAAAGTTTTACGGTTTAAACCTGAACAAAAAATTATAATTATAGATTCCGAGAATCAAAATGACTTAGTGGTAAAACTTGAAGAATTTTCTAAAAAAGAAATCCAAGGAACAATTATCGACACAATCAAAGTACAAAACGAACCAGCAATAAAACTACACCTGTTTTTCGCCAACTTAAAAAATCCAGATAAAGTAGAATTAATTCTGCAAAAATGCACTGAACTTGGAGTAGCTGAGTTCACTCCCATAATTACAGCTAGAACCGAAAAAAAACATCTTCCAAAACCTGAAAGACTCATGCGGATTTTAACTGAAGCCGCCGAACAATCCGGACGAACTCAAATCCCCAAACTAAATGAGCAAAAAGAGTTCAAACAATGTGTAAAAGAAGGGCAAAACAACTTTATCGCCTCCCCTAATCATTCGCCTACTCAACCTGAATTAGACCGCAGCCAGAAACAAGAAATCAACCTTTTTATTGGACCCGAAGGCGGCTTTACCGAAGAAGAAATCCAAGAATGCTTAAGTCACAATTTTAAAACTATCCACCTTGGAAACTTAATTTTAAGAGCCGAAACTGCAGCAATAGTTGGATCCTGCAAAATTTTAATTTAAGATTTACAACTGAAAGTCCACAGCCTAAAGTATAAATGTTTGTAACCTACCCAAAATGTTAGACATCAATTTTATTCGCGAAAATTTAGAACTAGTAAAAAATGGAGCTGCCGCAAAAAATGTATCAGTAGATATTGATACACTTATAGCCTTAGACGACAAAAGAAGATCTTTAATTCAAGAAGTTGACGCACTTAGAGCTACTAAAAATGCCGCCAATCAAAAAGTAGTTCAACTTTCAGGCGATGAAAAACAAGTGGCAATCACTGAAATGAAAAAGGTTTCTGACGACGAAAAAGCTAAGACTGAAACGCTTACTCAAATCGAAGCCCAGTGGCAAGAACTGATGCTAAAAGTTCCTAATCCCCCATCTAAAACAACTCCAGTTGGGAAAGATGACTCAGAAAATGTGGTCGCAAAACTACATGGAGAAATTCCAAAATTCGATTTTGAACCACGAGACCACGTAGAACTAGGTCGTTTAACCGACACTATAGATATAGAAAATGCTGTCGAAGCCTCAGGTTCTCGATTCAGCTATTTAAAAGGTGACGCCGTACTTTTGCAATTCGCTATCGTACAACATATTTTACATAAACTTGTAAGTAAAGGATTCACACCAATAGTTCCACCAGTTCTAGTAAAAGAAGAAGCTATGTATGCAACTGGATTTTTCCCGGCGGATCGAGAACAGATTTATCATGTTAATCCAAACGAAGATGATCTGTATTTAGTAGGAACAAGCGAAGTACCACTTACAATGCTTCACTATAAAAAAACTTTGCCCGCCGAAAAATTGCCACTTAGATACGTTGCCTACTCTAGCTGTTTTAGACGAGAAGCCGGAACTTACGGAAAAGACGCTGGTGGAATTTTACGAGTACACCAATTCGATAAGCTAGAAATGTACTCATTCTGCCATCCAGACAAATCCGAAGAAGAGCACGAACTAATCCGTGGAATCGAAGAAGAAATCATGCAAGACCTAAAACTGCCTTATCAAGTTTTAAATATTTGTTCAGGCGATTTAGGAAATCCAGCAGCCAAAAAATACGACATCGAAGCATGGATTCCGTCTCAAAACAAATACCGAGAACTTACCTCAACTTCTAACTGCACTGACTTTCAGGCCAGAAGATCACAAATTAAATACAAAGATAAAGATGGTAAACCCCAAATTTTACACACCTTAAACGGAACTGCTGCCGCAATTGGGCGAACTATAATCGCAATCTACGAAAACTATCAAAATGCGGACGGCTCAATCAATGTTCCAGAAATTTTAAGGCAATATGTAGGGAAAGATAAAATCGAAATTAAAAAATAAGGATTACGGACTATGAAAATCGTATTAATTACAGGCCCCAGTGCGGGCATCGACAAAACAACTGCACTCGATTTAACCAACCCACGTTTTAATTTTACCGCAACTTTTCAGCGCTGAAAATAAAAACCTAAAATTGAATTAACGCAAATCATTTTATCTTATATTAAAATAAAAATCTTTAAACAATAAAAATACTTACTTTCAAGTAAGATAATTAGTTTTTCGCTTGCATTAATACATTTCATAAGTATAATCATCACATTAGGCAAATTGTGCCTACACATTTGTGTGCAAGCACAATTAACATCATCGACCCAGTAGTAATGAGTTTAGATGCGAATAAGGGGTGATAAAATTATATTTCACTAATCCTTATTTGTTTTAAACTATGGCAAAAAACAAAAAAGAGGTGCCAAAAAAAGTAGTAAAAAAAGCTACTCCGGCAAAAGCCTCTAAACCAGCGAAAAAAGTAGAGACAAAACCAAAATCATTATTTGGCAAACTTGTTAATTCTATAAAAGGAAAAACAACCAAACCAACGGTGAAAGCCAAAGTAGTTAAAAAAGCTGCTCCAGCTAAAACCTCTAAAACTGTAAAACCAGCTGCAAAGGCAACTGCTAAAGTAGTTAAAAAAGCTGCTCCAGCTAAAACCTCTAAAACTGTAAAACCAGTTGCTAAGGCTAAAGTAGTAAAAAAAGCTGAACCGGCAAAAACAGTTACTAAGCCAGCTGCAAAAGCTAAAGCTGCTCCAGTTAAAGAAGTAAAAGCTACCGCACCTGCCGCTTCAGAAACAAAACCTAAAAAATCCTCTAGCGATAAAGTAACTAGCGAAGTTTTAGCAGGTGGCGTACCTATGTACAATACAGACAAGACTTATTATTCAACTTCTGACACAGTAGGTAAAAGAACTTTCTTCGATAAAAATGATTTAACTGAATTCCCTCTTCCGAATCTTATTGAAGTACAACTAAAATCTTACGAATGGTTCTTAAACTATGGAATTAAAGAATTATTAGACGAAATCAATCCTATTCAAGACTTTTCAGGAAAAAAATTAGAACTACATTTCTTAGAACACGCTATTGGTGAAGCAAAATACGATCCAGTAACTGCAAAATATAAAAATTTAAACTACGAAGCACCCCTAAAAGTGCATGTACAATTGATTAATAAAGAGTCTGGTGAAATTAAAGAACAAGATGTTTTCTTAGGTTCTATTCCGTTAATGACTGACAAAGGTAGTTTTATTATTAATGGTATCGAAAGAGTAGTAGTATCACAAATCGTACGTTCTCCTGGTGTATTTTTCGCGAAAAACTCACAAGCTCCTGGATTTCATACAGCTAAAATTATACCAAAACGTGGTGCCTGGCTAGAAATCGAAACCGATAAAAAAGGTATCGTTGCTGTAAAAATTGACCGAAAAAGAAAAATCCCAGTTACTACTTTACTTAGAGTATTTGGATTTGAAACTGACGAACAAATTACGGAATTATTCAAAAACGAAATCACTTCAGTAGAG
The DNA here is from genome assembly GCA_943349385.1 of Candidatus Peribacteria bacterium. Lineage (GTDB taxonomy): Bacteria > Patescibacteriota > Gracilibacteria > UBA1369 > CALQZM01. The sequence continues at coordinate 1,546 of CALQZM010000009.1, read as the reverse complement.
CAAGATTACATTGCTTTCACACTTGAAAAAGATCCTGCTAAAACTGTAGATGAAGCTTACCAAGCTATTTATAAAAGACTTAGACCTGGTGACCTAGCTACTCCAGAAAACGCTCGATCGCTTATTACTTCAATGTTCTTCGACTTTAGAAAATATGACATGGGGAACGTAGCTCGATACAAAATCAATAAGAGATTTAATTTAGAGTTACCAAATACAAAAGATAACCATACTTTCCAAGTTGAAGATTTTATTTTAATTCTAAAACATTTATTCAATTTAAATAATGGAATTGGTGAAGCTGATGATATCGATGATCTATCGAACAGAAGAATCCGAGGTGTGGGTGAACTAGTACAAAATAAAGTAAGAGTTGGCTTACTTCGAACAGACAGAATTGCAAAAGATAGAATGACTGTAATGGACATCGAAACTGTAACGCCTACTCAACTAGTAAACTCAAGACCAGTAACTGCAGCTTTACGAGAATTCTATGCGAATTCTCAATTATCACAATTCATGGATCAAACTAATCCTCTTTCTGAACTTGCTCATAAACGAAGAATTTCGGCAATGGGTCCAGGTGGACTTTCAAGAGAAAGAGCTTCATTTGATGTTCGGGATGTACATACTTCTCATTATGGACGGATTTGCCCTATTGCAACTCCAGAAGGGCCAAACATTGGTCTAGTAGTGCATTTAGCGACTTACTCTAAGGTAAACGACTTTGGATTTATTGAAACTCCTTTTAGAAAAGTATCTAAAGAAGTAGCAGAACCTACCGAAAAAAATATAATCGGTAGAATTGCCCGTGGCGACATAAAAGAAGGAAAAACTACAATTGTAAAAGCTGATCAAGTAATTGCTTCTGAACAAGCTAAACAAATCATAAAAGCAAAAATCAAAAACTTACCTGTAAGAGCATACTTAACAGATGAAGTAAGTTATTTCGATGCCGAAGAAGAAGGATCACTAATCGTAGCGCAAGGTAATTCTGAAACGGATGACCTAAATCAATTTATTCAAAAAAGAGTTCCAGCTCGGATTAAAGGCGAAGCCAATTTAGCCCATGTCGATGACATTACTCATATCGACATTTCACCAAAACAAATTATCTCGGTTACAACATCATTAATTCCATTCTTGGAACACGATGACAACACCAGAGCCTCCATGGGTACGAACATGCAACGACAAGCAGTACCTCTAGTTACTCCGCAAAGACCAGTAGTAGGAACAGGTACAGAAAGCATTGCTGGACGAAATTCAGGTCATGCAATTTTGGCTGAATTTGACGGAATAGTCTCATATGTTGACGCTGAAAAAATCACAATGATTTACGACAACGGTAAAAAAGTAACTTACAAATTACAAAATTACATGCGTTCCAACCAAGCAACTTCACTTCACCAAAGACCAATTGTAAACAAAGGTCAAAAAGTAAAACGGGGTGATGTACTAGTGGACGGTTCATCAATTGATGAAGGAGACTTAGCTCTCGGTGCTAACTTACTTACGGCTTATATGTCATGGGAAGGTTATAACT
>CALQZM010000008.1 GCA_943349385.1 Candidatus Peribacteria bacterium | reverse complement strand
TACAAAACAATAAATTATATTTGTCTCAAAACCCACAGGCCCTAAATTTAATATTAAGCGCCAAAAGACAAGTGAAAACAATTCCTAGATTTCAAGATGCAATCGCTAATTTGCCTAAGTTTAACATCTTAGATTTTTATTTAAATCATGAATTGTTTAAACCGCAAGATCTAAGTGGGGTAGCCGGATTATTCGAGTCGATTAATCAAAAATTAGGGGTAACAGTTGGTGCTTTAAGATCCTCGGACTTAGGACTAGTTTTTTCAACTTATACCAACGAAAGCAGCCAAACAAATACAGGATTCCCAGTAACTAGAACTAAATACAATCCCACTATTCCAGAGTATTTAAACGATAATCAGTTGGTATTTTTCTCGGGAGTTAACGTAGCTGAAAGATTAAATAAACTTGTAGATAATAGAGATCTTGCGGCAGAAATTCTTAGCTATTTAAATTCCTACAATCTTTCACCAGAAGCTTTGCGCATCGTTACCAAAATTTTAAATGCTGAATTTGCTATTAGTTACGATAATGAAAAAAATCTTTCACTTTTATTTAAAAAATTAAATCCAGTATTGAAATCAAGAGCCAAAGAAGAGCTAAGCCGATTAGCAGCTTATTTTAATCCGGTCAAAAAACCATATAAATTAGAAGACGGAACTCAGGCGCAAGTCTTAACCCCAGCCGAAGATTACGAGCCAGAATCAATTTTGCCTAACACTTTTCAGTTTAATTTAGAATCTTTAGACACTAACATTTATCTTGGCCAAAATGTTCCAAAAAACCTAGACTATATTTCGACCAGCCTAAATCCTTTCATGACACTTTCGTCATCAGGGCAATTATTATCTGAAAATAAATTTTTTGCCGAATCAATGAATGCTTTACTACCAATTGCAGACGAAGTTCTATATTTAAATAAAGAATTTATTTATCCATACTTTAAATTAGTAGCTGATCCAGATGATATTCCAAATTTAATGACAACTTCAAATTTTTTCAATGATGGAATTCAAACAGTGACTTTAATGGCTTGGTAAAATGACAAAAAAATTCACCGATATCAAAAATAAACTTAAGCCAAATTCAACTAAGAATTTTGTTTGGAATCCTAAAGCCAAAAAACAGTTTAATCTTTTTATTGTTAGCATAGTTGGATTGTTTATATGTTTGAACCTAGTAATTTTCGCTAATCAGCTAAAAGGATTTATTGCAACTTTGCTCGACACTTCGATGCAAAGTTTTGAATCTTTATCAAGTGCCAAAAACAGCGTATCTTATGCCAATTTCGAAGACTCATTAGACTCTTTTAAACAAGCAGAACAAAATTTTAACACTTTAGCAAACGATACTTGGTTTTTACGTGGCTCTGTTGCGTTTACAAACAAGCTCACGTCATCAGGATCACTTTTAGCCGAGTCAGGCACCCTTTTATCGCAAATCGCCCTTAAACTTGAAAATTCCCCCGCAAAATTTATAAGTGCCAATCAATCAAAATCCGAATCAAACCCAAATTTAACTTTCGATTTAGCAAAAGAAATTCCGAATTTACTAAAAGTTGAACAAAATCTAACGCAAGTAGTAAAAAATTTGGAATCATTAAATCAAACGATTTTGCCACCATCTTTAAAGAAAAAACTGAATTTAGGTTTAGATGATTTAAAAAAGGCAACTATTGAATACTCTAAATTAATCGATATTGCTTATATAGGTCTAGATTTACTCGGACATCAAGTACCACATTCCTATTTAATTTTAATTCAAAATAATTATGAAATAAGAGCAACTGGCGGATTTTTTGGATCATTCATTAAAGCCGAAGTTAATAAAGGGGTATTAACTAGGTTTGAATTAGAAGATGTTTATAAATACGATGGAGTTTTATTTGATCCTTCCTTCGTTATTCCCCCAGAGTTTGAAGGCTTTACCGATAAAATATTTATCCGCGATGCAAATTACACCCCTGATTTTGCTATAAGTGCTGCCAGAATTGAAACTATGGTACAACGGGCTGGCGGTCAAAGTTTTGATACCGTTATAAGTATTGATCAAGAATTGATTAAAGATATTTTAAAAATCGTTGGACCAATTAAAATTAATGGACTCAATGCCAGCGTTAATGCCGAGAATTACGACACAGTCCTTACCTATTTTATTGAGGCAGAAAAAGACATTAATGCCGAGGATAAAAAGGTTCTAAAAAGCTTTATGTCTGGATTCGAACAGAAAATATTCCAAAGTATTGATTTTAAAAACTTAGTACAAATTTTATTAGATAACTTAAACAAAGAGCACCTACAGATCTACAGCAAAAAATCCGACATTCAACAATTATTTCAGTCTCTAAATTTTACAGGAAGTATTCCAAAAGAATTAGCTAAGAACCAGGATTATTTACACGTTAATAATACATCTGTCGGCGGAAATAAAACCGATAAATTTATTAAACAAAGATTCATTCAAGAAACCCAAATTAACAAATCAGGTAAAGTGAATCATAAATTAACAATTAGAAGACATCATTCTTTCAGTGATAGAGTTGAGTTCCAATGGCAAAACTATTTAGCCCCCTTTGGTGTTACTGAAATGGTAGATTTTACTCGATATATTTTAGGACGAGGGGATAATAAAGTAGTTATAAAAGTTTACGTGCCAAAAGGGTCTAAGTTAGTTTCAAATAATAAAAACATAAAAACTTATTCTGATAAACAGTTAAACAAAACCTATTTTTTATTTGAAATGCTTTTAAAGCCGCAAGAAACCAAAGAAGTAACTTTTGAGTATGAGTCTAATATTGATCTGGATTTTGATCCGGTAGCTAACTATGAGTTATTAATTCAAAATCAACCTGGAGTGGTAAACACAATTTTTGAAAAAAAATACTCCTATGCAAATTCTAATGCTCCAAGAATCTATGCTCATATTCCAAACTTAGCTAAATTTGACCCAGAAACAGGGGAGCCGAGCTTAGATTTTGACTTAGTGCAAGATGCCAAAATTACTGCAGTATTCGCAAAATAAGCACAATTTACTATTAAATACAGCTTAAGATCCCAAATTTACTAATCCTGTTTTTGTACTAAGTAAATACATAATAAAATTATGGCTCCACCTATTAACACATTTGGTTCCGGTTTTTCGGAATACAGAAATAATCCAATTAAACCCATAAGTACTGGTTCAAGTAGAGTAATTATTGATGAATAAAATGCAGATACTCTTTTTACACCATACATAAAAAGTATAAAACTCAAAGTTAGGAGTCCGCCAAAGCTAAATAACCAAAAATAGTCCACAAACTGAAATAAGCTAAAATCAGGAGTTATCCAAATCGTTGGTATTAAAATTATGCTTCCAACCATATGAATAAAGGCTACTACCTCAATACCAGTATATTTTTCTTGAAGTTTTTCGCCCCATATGAAATCAAATGAATAAAAAAATCCTGACAATAAGCCAAGAATCACTCCGAGTTCAAAGTTGAATTCCTGAATATTCATAATTAATAAGGTACTAATTATGCTTAATATAATTATTGAACTATTTTTTAAGTTTAGCTCAATTTTTTTATTAATGAGGCAAAAGCTAAAAACCCAGATTGGAGCAGTATACAAAAGTAATCCAACAACCGAAATGTCTGTCAATTTTATCGCAGAGTTAAGGCATACGCTAGATGATACGTGCATTATTCCAAGTCCGGTAGCTAATTTATAGTCATTCTTTAGTATACTCTTTAAAAATTGGGGGTTTTTATAAAATGCAATTATTCCAGATAAAATTGCCGTAATACTAAAGCCACTCCAAACTAAAAAAAGACTGTTTACTTGAGGTAAATTCTTAGTAGGAATTACCAAAACTGCATAAAAAAAAGCAACAATAAGTAAAGCTAAAATCCCAATTCTCGTCTCAGTTTTACTATATTGATTTATATTCATAGATACTTAGTTAAAGGCCAGAAAACATCTAGCTTAACTTCCCTTCAAGTAACCATTCAAGCGCCTTATCGATTTGTACCTCTACGATTTGTCCAATCAATTCAAGACTCCCAGCAAAAACTACTTCTTTATAATGTTCGTTTCTTCCATGTAACAAGCCTGTACTTTCATTTAATTTCTCAACTAAAACTTTTACTGTTTTTCCTTCAAAATACTGATTCCGTTTTAAAGATGTTTTTCTTAGTAAGTCATTTAACTGATGCCATCTTTTAGCTTTTTCTTCACGGCTAACATCATCGGTCATTAGTTTGTCGGCCGCAGTTCCTCGACGAGCAGAGAACTGACTAATAAAGGCTAAATCGAACCCTATTTCTTCAAAAAACTTATAAGTTTCTAAATAATATTCTTCGGTTTCGCCACAAAATCCTATTATGATATCAGTCGAAATTGTGCAGTCCGGTATTCGTTTTCGAATGTAATCCACTATGGATTTGAATTTTAGAGTGTCATAGTTTCGATTCATTCGTTTTAGAATATAGTCGGATCCTGACTGAAGCGGTAAGTGAATGTATGGCATTAAAGTTCTAGAATCGGCAATAAAATCTATGACATCATTGGTCATGTCTTGAGGGTGTGGCGAAGTGAAACGGAGCCGCAATAAGCCTGGAATTGTATCTAGTTTTTTTAATAGTTGAACAAAAGGATTTTCTTGATAGCTGAATAATCCGGATTTTTTATCATTCCAGCTTAATCCATAACTGTTTACATTTTGACCAAGTAAAGTTATTTCTTTGCATCCAGATTCAACCAATTGAGTTGCTTCTAAATAAATATCGTCTATCTTACGACTTTTTTCTCGCCCCCTAGAGTAGGGAACAATGCAGTAAGTACAAAATTTGTCGCAACCAGTCATTATTGGAATATAGGCTTGAAACTGTGTTGCATATTTAGGCTGGATTTTAAAATAGCTATCTAAATCAGCTTCAGAAGCCTCTAAAATAGAAAGATTCGGTTTGACTTGTTTTAAAAGTTCGCCGACTTTAGGTAAGTCTTGAATTTGGAACACAAAATCCAACTCTTTAAGTTGAGTCAATAATTTATCTTTTTGGGTCGAAAGTCGGCTAGAAGTAGTTCGAGTCATACAGCCAGTAATTCCAAAAATTACATTAGGGTTTTTCTTTTTCATTTTAGCTATAACTTTCATTTGCCCAAGGACTTTGTCTTCAGCTTTTTGTTTAATCGAACAGGTGTTAAATATCACTAGCGTAGCCTCCTCTAAGGATTCTGCTGCACTATAGCCATAACTTTCTAGTAAACTTGCCAGCCGTTCTGAATCCGAATAATTCATTTGGCACCCAAAAGTGCTTATAATATATTTAAGATTTTGAATTTCAGAATTATTAAAGTCAAAGTTAGACTCTAATTTCTTAGCCATATTGGCTCCAGCTTTGGCAGCTACAAAGGTAGTATTCATAAAACAGGCTTATTTCTTGGTAGACGGATTCTACTATGCAAACTTTATTGTAGCAATAATTAATATATGGAATTATAGTAACAATATCCAAATACTGTCGTATTATTGGTTTAATCCTTTAACAATAAGTAATATGAGACTTAAAAGTACTTTCGCAGTTGCACTAATGGCAATAGCCTTAATGCTAACACCAGCTTACGCAAATGCGCAATACGTTACAGAAGAAAGAATGGCTCAAACTATGCCAACAGTACCTTATCCAAGCCCAACAGTTGTTCCAACTACAGATAAAACTATTGTAGTTTATGGTTACGGAAAAGTTTCAACAATTCCTGACCAAGCAATGCTTAATTTAAATTTCGAAACTGAAATCCAAACTACTGCAAAACAAGCCCGAGAAAATTTAAATGCTGGAATAAGTTCACTTGCAAAAGACCTAGCAAAATACGAAGTAAAAGAAACGGATTTTGTATCAACTTGGTACACAGTTTATCCACAATCAGATTATTCAGTTGTACCAACTGGTAAAATTACAGGATACATTGCTTCAGCTAGTTATAACTTAAACGTTTCTAAAGTATCAATGGCGCAAGAAATGTTAGATTTAATCAACACAACTGAGGATTTAAGAGTTACATCTTCATCCGTAAACTACAATCTTAAAAATACAACTATACCAGCTAACGAAGCTCGAGGTTTAGCAATACAAGATGCAGTTTTAAGAGCTAATACAATTGCAAAACTTTTAGGCGTTGAATTAGAAGGAATCCAAAAAGTAGAGGACTATTTCTATCCATACACTTACTACGGAGGACAAAATGCAACTTCATTAGATCTTGAATTAAACTTAACAGTTACCTACAAAATCAAATAATTAGTTACGAAAAACTATTTTAACGGATTTTTAAAAGGGGCGCCGCTGGCGCCCCTTTGCTATTTCTATAAAAAAATAGCAATTCTTGCTGATTAACTAAGAAATTAATCTATTATTTTTGTCTACACTACAAATTTGCATTTATTTATAACTCGGTTATAATAATATGATTTACTCAAATAAAAACAGTAGGTCAAAAAAGAAAAGTGAGACATAAGGTTCTTTAAAAAATTGGCTTTAAATATAAGACTTAAATATAAAGAAAAGTGAGTCCTAACAAAACAATTGCTCTAGATGTGGCCTTATACAGGTTTCTCAGAGAACAACTAATTATAGTAAGTCCCCAAAGTGTGACTTCAAAAAAGGAAACATTTATTTAAGTCTTATACTAAGCTCTCAAAGAGCAAAAAAGCCGAGGTTAAGTATTTATATAAGTTTCTTGGCATCTATTAGCCACAAATGAAAACTTTTAATATAAATACTTAGCCTTCCTCTTTTGCTTTGTGATGGACTAAACTTAACCCCTTTATTCCACCCAAATTTGCTTGGTAACTTCGCTGCTAGATTTTTGATCCATAGATGATCCTAACAGACGAATTACATAAAAACAAGCGGTCCGCTGGTATGACTTAAAAATAACCGAAGCATGGCAAAAGTAATGGGTAGTTGGTTACTATCAAAAGGCAGATCCTTTCAAACAATATATTCTCAGTAATCGTAATTTATTACTGATAGAATAGTTTAAAAGAATTTACCTTGGCCCCTGTATTCCAGGGGTTTTTTTTTGTTTAAATTTAATAATTGTAATATTTTAGCCCTAATATCTACGACTAAAATATTACAATTCTGAATACCCAGATAAAGATTTTTTATGCATAAGCCTTTACAGATTGAAGTATTTATGTTATTATTTACTGTTATTAACTTAATCGATTCATAAATGCCTTTTTTAGTATCTCAAAGCCGAAAATCCTTAATAATAGCTTTAACAAGCTCGATGCTTGTTTTTTCTTGCTTAATGCTAGTTTTTGATGATTCCAATGCATCGCTAAAAACTAAGGCAAGTAGTATACACGCTACCCATGTTATCCCATAAACGAAAAAGGGGATTTGTTAGCGCATAGATTTTAATCATTTAGCCTTCAAATCCCCTTAAATTTAGGTTTTTACCACGAAATTAACCAATTTGTCAGGAACATAGATAGTTTTCACTATTTGGCCTTCTTCAAGGAATTTTTTAACATTTTCAAGGTCAGCCGCTTGGTCTACAACACTAGATTCTTCGGTCCCGCGTGGGATTTTAAAGTTTCCACGTAGTTTTCCGTTAACTTGAACTGCTATTTCGGCAGTGTCTAGTATAGTCTTTTTAGCATCAAATTTTGGCCATGCTTGATTGAAAATTGAACCATCACCACCTAAGGTAACCCAGCATTCTTCGGCAAAATGTGGTGCAAGGGGAGCAATAATAACACTTAAAGCCTTTTTGCCTTTAGTATCAATGCCAGACTTAATTGCGAAGTTCAAAAATTCCATTAAGGCAGCGATTGCAGTATTAAATTGAAAACTCTCTAAGTCTTCACCAACTTTTTTAATAGTCTGGTTTAATTTAGTTTCATATTCACTTTTTAAATCTTCTTTAATTACAGCATCAGTACTAATTGTGTTCCAAAGTTTTTCTCTAAAACGCATTACTCCTGTTATGCCTTGGTCATTCCAGTCGCCACCTTCGGTATAGGGTCCCATAAACATTAAGTACATTCTAAACACGTCACTCCCATATTTTTCTACAAATTCGTCCGGGCTAACAACATTGCCTTTAGATTTGCTCATTTTAGCACCATCTTTAGTAATTAAACCTTGATGAACTAATTTTTTAAATGGCTCTTTTACTTTTGTGAATCCTAAATCTCGTAAAACCATATGAATGAATCTTGCATACAGTAAGTGCATACAAGCATGTTCTGGTCCACCAATATACATGTCTACAGGCATCCACTTGTTAGTAGTTTCAATGTTAAAAGGGACAGTTTCTTCAGTTGCTGATGGATACCTTAAGAAATACCAACTTGAACATACAAAAGTATCCATTGTATCTACTTCAGGTCGCCATCCTTTTCCAAAAATTTTCTCTGTTCTTTCAACTAATTCTTGGCTAGTTGCCAGTGGAGATGCTCCTTTTGGATTGTAGTCTACGTCTGTAGGAAGAACCCAAGGTAAATGTTCTTCAGGAATTAAATGCGGATTACCTTCAGGATCGTAAACAATTGGAATCGGTGCTCCCCAGTATCTTTGACGTGAAATCAGCCAGTCCCGTAACTTATATTGAGTAGTTTCTTTACCGAATTTTTCACTTTCAAGTTTCTTGGTAATAGCTTTTCTACCTTCTAAAATACTTAATCCAGTAAATTCACCTGAATCAACTATTTTACCTTTAACGTTATATTTATCGACGTCATCATATACAAAAGTTTCATCGTTATTGTTGCAAATAGATTGCACAATCTCAAAGCCATATTTCTTAGCAAAATCCATATCTCGTTGATCATGCGCAGGCACTCCCATTACAACACCTGTTCCATAATTCATTAATACATAATCAGCTACCCATAATGGAACTTCTTTGCCAGTTAGCGGATTCACCACGGTCATGCCAGTATTTACCCCAGATTTTTCTTTTCCTTCAGCCATTCTGTCGATATCAGATTTCTTTTTAGCTTTTTCAATATATTTTTGTACTGAATCTTTATTTTCTTCAGTAATTAATTCAGATAGTAGTGGATGCTCCGGACTAATAACCACAAATGTAACTCCGTAAATTGTGTCTACCATAGTTGTAAAGGTGCTTAATTTAAGTTTGGAGTCTTTAACTAACCAGTCGACATTGCAACCTTTGCTTTTACCGATCCAGTTTTTTTGCATTGTCACAGTTTTTTCTGGCCATTCTAAGCCTTCATGATCTAATAGTTGGTCAGCATACTTAAGTATATTGAAAAACCATTGAGTTAAAGACTTTTTCGTAACTTCACTGCTGCATCTATCGCAAGTACCATCTTGAACTTGTTCATTAGCAAGTACCGTTTGGCAAGACGGACACCAGTTTACGGGTGCATTTTTTCGGTAAGCTAATCCATTTTTATATAGTTGAGCAAAAACCCATTGAGTCCATTTATAATATTCAGGCGAAGAAGTTACAACTTCGTGACTCCAGTCCCACATTGCTCCAATTGCCTTAAGCTGCTTACGCATTTGCTTAATATTATTAGTAGTACTTTCATCAGGATGAATTCCAGTTTTAATGGCGTAATTTTCAGCCGGAAGTCCAAAGCTATCAAAACCAATTGGTTGCATTACATCGTAACCTTGAAGCCTTTTAAATCGTCCATATATGTCTGTCCCAGAATAGTTATACCAGTGTCCTACATGTAGCTTATCGCCAGACGGATAGGGGAACATAACTAAATTATAAAACTTATTCTTAGTTTCATTTTGGGTATTCACATTATACATCTTTTCTTTATTCCAGAATTTTTGCCATTTTTCTTCAATAGTTTTGTGATTGTACTTCTTCATACCTAATTTTAATTAAGATCTGCAGCCTGAGCAGAATAAGTTGATACAGTCTTTTGCAATTTTAAGTTAAAATTACGAGAAAAAAAAGGCAATCTAAAAGTATTAGATGGTTCAACTTCTAAAATTATAGTTACTTGAGGGTAAATTTTGATTCCTTCTCGATAGGCTAAAGTCGGATCTTCGATTGGGGCAATCAAAAAGCTAAGTTTTTTAATGTTAATTTTAAGCGGAGAAATCGGTACGAAATCTTTAAATATATTTTTACCGTCTGAATAATTGTAAAAATCATATCTATTCGGAGTAGGCAATATCACCTCGTTAATTCCATCTGCGAAATTTCCTAGTGCTGTATCGTTTGTACATTCAAATCCAGTTTCGCACTCAAACACTTTGACCGGGTAATTACCTGTGCCAACGCTTGTTGGATCTTTTTTCTCAACTAATCGAATTAATGAAACTGCAAAGTCTGAATCTGTTATTTTTTCTCGTCCAATAATTGTTTTGGTAGTTTCATCGGAATCAATTAAATACAGCTCATTAAAAGTAAAATCACTTAAAGTTAAACTTGGAGGGCAAGGGTCACTCATGCTTGAAGTTTGAGTCCCGTCAAAATTTTGATAATTCGTAGCGCATGTTGCTGAGTTTAAGTTCTTTACGGAATCAATACTAGCTTGATCATCAGGATCTTCTACTAATTTTTGAGGATTTACACCTGTTGGTGCATCTTCAGCGAAGGGGAGTGGGCCTGTTGCACAATCAACGTTAGGGATTCTAAAAAACTGGTCAGCTTCTTTTTCGCATAGATCACCATATCCATCAGCAGTTGAACCATCAGGGGTTGTTGTACCGCTATAGTAAAATTGCCAGTTATAAAGTCCATAGTTAATACCGTAAACTTTAGTTAACTGATCAGCTTCATCTGGTAAATCACCTTCGTCTTCGATTTCTACTTTAGGACAAGTCCCATGAATTACACATTGATTAAAATATTCTTCAAAATCAACTTTACCAGACTCAATTTGAGTCGTAATCAAATCCATAATATATTTAGCGTCTAACATCACCGAATTTTGCAGTTGCGATCGTTGTTCAGCCTTAAAACTAGTAATATAAGCATTTGTAGTTACAGTACTTACCACTCCAAAAATTGTGATGGCCACTAATAATTCTAATAAACTAAATCCTTTTCTCATTTATTCTCCTAAAGTTAAATTTATAGTTTTTTCTTGAATACTGTATTTACCACCTTTTTTTTGAAAGGCTACTTGAATATTTATTGCTACATCAGTACTAGTTCCATTTGGGGTATTATTTACGTTTAACTTCCTAAAGTATCGGGTAGGTTTAGATAATGGATCAATTCCCGCATTTTGAGTTAATAAAAAGTCACCATTTCCAATTGGTGCTTCATACACAAGGTAGTCATTAGTAATATTTTCTTCAGTAAATGTACCCCCTACAGTTTGAGTAGCTTTTATTATTTGATCAGCAGGATCTAAATAAACAATATAACTGCTATTATATAATGACTGTGTCGCACTATTTGGATTGCAGTCTGAGAACGTGGTTGCAGTAAGAGCAATATTTAAGCCACAGGCTGCTTCATTGGGGACGCCAAATTTTTCGAGATTATTTTTGTAAAGTCCTAAAACTTCTTGCGCCCCAGAATCAATTAGCATCAAAGCACTCATATAATCTTTATTCAAACTTTCAGTATCCGCAGCATTGGTAATCGTATTAAGGGCCACAATAGTTACTGAGCTTAATACTGCAATCGCAATCATAGCTTCCATTATTGAATAGGCTTTTTTAAACATTCATATCTTCGGTTAGGATCTCAGGTAAGCAGGATTTTTTATGTAGGTATAAATATCTAATTGGGCGAATATCATCTTGTTCGACTCTAATTTTTAGCGGGATTTTTATTAAGTTTGATCCAGTTAAATCTATTCCATCAGACTTGAAGTCACATTGTTTTGTTTCGGCATCAAAAATAATTTGAAAAGATTGGTCAGGTATTGTAAGGAATCCATCATCCGCAGCATCTGTCGGTAAATATAAAAATTCATCAATAATCAAGTTATTAGAATTATTAATTTGGTTGTCTAATTCAAGCAGCAGATTGCTATTTTCTTCATCGTATACATCGGTGCCATCTAAATTATAAAAGAATTTTGCATTAGTTAAAATTTTACTATCAGTAAGTAATTCATCTGGTAGATCGGTGTCGTCAAATTCAAATTGGGCTACATATTTAGCTTCTAGTTTAATTACTTCAGTTGCATCAGTGCCTGAATCTAGAGTTGGGGATCCAATTCGTTCATTAAAGGCACTATTCTTTATTTGGACTAAATTAGTATGGATTCTATTTAGGTTGGTTTGAAAAATCGATCTTGTCTGAATACTTTTAAAATTTGTAAACGACCCTACTGATAAAATTCCAATTACGGTAATTGCCACGAGTAGCTCAATTAAGGTGAATCCAGATTTACTAGTCATTAGCATTGTGGGCTAAATTATAACCTTCTGGGGCAATTACGATTGTAAATTCTCCTTTTGGAACTTTTCCTTTAAAATGGGCCACAGCTTCATCTAAAGTTCCTTTATAATATTCTTCGAACATTTTAGTCATTTCTCTGCCGACGCAAACATATCTATTACTTAAAAATTCTCGTAGTTCAGATAAGGTCTTATTAATTCGGTGGACTGATTCATAAATAACCATAGTTCTCGGCTCTGCCGCCATGCTTTTTAAAACTGTTTGCCGTCCTTTTTTCAAAGGCAAAAATCCTAAATAAGTAAACTTATCTATGGGCGCACCAGATACCGATAAGGCAGTCACTAAAGCCGAAACTCCAGGGATTGGAACTACTTCGATTCCTTGTCTAATACATTCCGTAATTAATTTGAAAGACGGATCCGAAATCCCAGGTGTACCCGCATCACTAACTAAAGCAACATCGTTGCCCGCTTTAATTAAATCTACAATTTCAAATAATTTTTTATCGTTGGAGTGACTATGAAAAGATATTTGCTTAGAATCAATTTGAAAATGTTTCAGTAAAATCCCAGTTACTCTAGTATCTTCAGCAGCCACAAAATCAACTTTTTTTAAAGTTTCTATAGCTCTCAAAGTTATATCTTGTAAATTTCCAATTGGAGTTGCAACAATATATAACATTAAATTCGAGGACGATTAGAGGATTTTACACTTCGTGATCCTTTACTGCCAAGAATATGAGGACCAATATAGGCCGACAAAAAAGTTAATATAGCAAAAAACCACCAAGGATAAGCCGGTACTAATAACATTAACAAGCTAAATAATCCTAAATTAACTGTAATAAAAAAATTAATCCACTCTTTATATGTTCGTTCTTTCATAATTTTAGCACTTAAAACAGCCCCATTATATACTAAGTCTTTATCGTAATGGAAGGTTCTTTAATGTAATTTGGTAATATTGTTTTTTCTTCAAATCTATAGCTATCGAGTAGTCCATTTTTTATTAAGTGAATAAACACTTCGTCAAACGGTTTTCGTTCAATAATCTTTACCGAATCGTCTATATCACCAATCTTAAGTTTGAGTTTTTCTGGTAAATCACATATTAAATTCATGTCTTTATTTTTATAATAGCTAGCGTCAAATTCTACTGTTTCAATTTCAGTATTTTGAAACGGATTTTTTTGTCTAAAAACTTGATTTCCACCGGCATATATAATTATCTCAGTATTTTCATTTTCGTGAACCTTTTTATAATTACTAAAGCTATGTTTTAACAAATCAAAGGTGGTCAGCACATAAGCGTTGAGTCCCTTTAAATTATTCAAAATTGTATTCGCAGTAATAACCCCAACTCTTAAAGATACAAAGCTCCCAGGGCCATTCACAACTACTACACTATGCAAGTCGGCTAAGTTCCTATTTCTCGTGTTAAACATAGCCAAAATTTTCGGAAGCAAAATCTCTGACTCATTTTGTTTACCTTCAAATACATACGAAGCAATTATTTTACCAATATTAATATCGTATAAAAATATTTCACTGGTTTGAGTTGCCGTATTGATTCCAAGGATCAAGTTATTCATAGGCTTTTGTTATTTCAATACCATTTAAATAATATTTTAAAATTTCTTGATGTCCAAAGCCAGCTTCGGCCATTCCTGTCGCTCCGCACCCAGAGATCCCCACCCCATGGCCTAATAATTTAGTAGCAGTCTTACAATTCTTATCATCTACCGACACCAAATATGGTGCGTCGCTCCAACCCCAAACCTCTTTGGCACTTCTAGTACGTCCATCACTTTGGTTGAAATAAGGAATTACAACCGATTTCTTTTTATACATTAATACTTCACCAGCAGTTTCTTTAATTGCTTTGGTAACTTTAGGGGATCTAAGTTCGTATCCATAGCCTAAATACTTTTGAGTTCGATCAGGACTATCATCTAAATCATACGGCCTATCTTTGAACTTTTTACCTTTACCTTCAGTTAAGTAGTAGTAAGCATAACTTCGTCCTGCTACTATAATAGTTTTTATTTTTTCAACATTATCTCCATTTGAAATTTCGGCAAGTCCACGAATATAGTATTCAAGCGGAAGCACATTAATTGCATAAAGTTTTGAACTAATATTTCTGAATTCTAGACTTCCTCTATATTGATTATCATTTAAATCCTTGTTCCAAGTCGGACGATTCTCGAAATTTGAAATTGTATTAATATTTTCTGCACTAGTTTTAATTTCGAGTATTTTCCCAACTTTTGAAACCGAGCCAAATAAAATACTCAAATTTTCATTGGTAGATTTTTCAATATTGGCTCTTTTCCCTTTTTCTAAAGTTCCAATATTAACTCCGTCTAGAATTAGATTAGCATCTTCTGTAACCGTAACCTCAGCTTTATCTTGATTGAAATTCGATATATGGATTCTTATTTCGGGCCCAAGTTTAGAGTCTGTAGCTGCAATTTTAACAGTTTTAAAAGACTCTGATTTGGTAGGCTTAGGAGAGGTGGTTTTAATATCTTTGGACTTTTTAGCTACTGTTTTAGAACTGCCTTTAACCTTAAGATTTATAGTGAATGGCGTATCTTTTTCAAACCAACTAACTGCATCAATTACCGGCGCATAAGATTCAACATAATTACCAGGAATTACTGGCGCCTTCACTTTTAGAGCTACTTTTTGAGAACCATTTGGTTTTATTTCAGCAGTACCAATTTTACTAATTCTAGCATTCGGATTTCCTTCTAGAATCTGAGAAACAGAATCTTTAGGACTAATAATCCCAAGCGAAGTCGTATTAGTCTTATTCCAAATAAAATTACTCGTATTTTTTATAGTAAATTCAACTGTTTTAGTTTCACCAGGATTCAATTCTAAGCTAACAAATTTTTTAGTTGTAATATTAAATCTAAATTCTCCTTCTGAAACATAAATTGGTATATTAATAGGGGAGTTACTTTTAACTACTGAATTTAGTACTGCCCTAACTAGAATATTTTGCATACCAGATTCAAGCCCACCAGTTAACTCGATTTCAAAAGTACCAGTTTTCCCTGGTTTTACACTCGTTTCCTTTAAGAATCCAACCAATGAATTATTAGTACTTAAAGTTTTAAACTTAAGCGCATTCTGGTATTCGGTAGAATCATAAAACGCTAAATAACTTGTTGCTTTATCCCAAGATTTTTTACCAAGATTTTTTAATTTAATCTGGATTTTTTTAGTTACACCTGGCTCTACTTCAATCTCATCTCTTAGTGGATTCACGTCTTCAAATGCAAGATCTTCTGTTGCTAAATTCTTTTTATCAACCACAACAGTAGTATTTTTTTGTAGGCCACCTTTGGCGATTAAGTTTTTAATGTTTGGTAGAGCAGTATATAGATTCTTGCCTGGGCAAGCAGTTTTGCCATTATCTTTATGCCCGCCAAAAACAGGATACTCTGTATTACCATATTTTACAGATTTTTTAACATTTAATCCGTATAAATTTGCTTTCTCAGAGGCTAAATTAGTTATTGCTACCGCCACCGCTTTAGGAACTTTTTGTGTCTCAAAATTCCCTAATACCGAAATCCCAATACTAGTCTGATTAACTGCAAGGGAATGTCCACCTACTACTTTTTCGCCACCTTTTCTACCTTCGTAGATGTTTCCATCTTGATCAATAATGTAATTGTAGCCAATATCTCCCCAGCCTCTTTTTTCTGCATGATAATATTGAATATTTCGAATGGCTTGCTCTGGATCATCTAAATCACTAGTGCTTGCCGTATGATGAACTACAATCATTCTAACTTGTTTCATATATTCATATGGCCATAACAAATCATAGCCATTTTCTTTACTGACTACTTTATCTATATCTGGGTCCTCACTACTAACCACTGATCTATCTTCATCGCTCGAACTACTTAATGATGCCGAACTACCCGTAATATAATTATAGCTATCATTTGCGCCCCAGGCTTTTCTAGAAATTACTTTTACTTTTTTTTTGGCAGTAGTACCAGAGGCAGCAATTAAATTCACCGGTGTATCGCTTGGAGTGCCTGCTAATTCTTCGGAAGTTCCAGCTTTTGGATTAATAAAAGTAAATTTTAAATTATCTACTTTTGGCTTTATTAAATCTGGTCCCGCAATAATATTAACTCTATACTCATATTTATTAGTAGGATTAGTATTGATTAAGCTGTCTGTTGTACCTTTGGCAGATTTAAAATCGTTATTGCTTTCAATATGAACCCAGTCCGACATCGTAAGGCCATCTTTAAAGCGCATTTCAATTTCAATAGTGTCGTCGCTACTTTTCGTTTCTGAGTATTCAAGTATAACTCCGGTAAAAATATTTTTTGTTTCTCTTACAGAACTTTCTGTTGTTTTGCTAATACTAGCTGCAAGCGAAGTTCCTGCAATACCAAAAAAGGACATAAAAACTAAACCTAGTCCCAATAGTTTGAAAGGATTTAATTTCTGCATAATTAACTTAGTTAGCTGTCTCTTAATTGTACGAACTTAAGTGAGTTTTATTAACTAATTTTTCTGATTTTGGCTTTACTAAAAGGTTAAAAAGCCTTTTAATAAGTTTTAAACTACACTGTTAAATTTAGCAGCTAATGAATCTTTGGATTGGAATCCAGTCATTCTATCAACTATTTCACTATTTTTGAAAAATACAATTGTAGGAATCGAAGTAACTCCATACTTTTGAGCAATTTCAGGGCAATCATCGATGTTTACTTTTACAATTTCAAGTTTTCCTGCGAAATCAGGTGCTAAAGTTTCAAGTATAGGTGAAAGCATTTTGCAAGGACCGCACCAGTCAGCATAAAAATCTACTGCTAAAGTTGCTCCAGAATTTACTTTGGTAGAAAAGGTATCATTATTAAGAATTTCCATAATACTAAAATTAAATGTTACTTAATTATATACTTTTAATATTTATTTTCTAGTGAAATTATTTAGATGGAACATTGAACAAAAAATTGATAAACTAGAATTAGCTACTATATAAATATATTTTTATGCGAAATTTAGTATTTTTAAGTCTATTCTTATTGCTTTTAACCGGTTGTAATTCTGATAAAGTAAGTAATTCACATTCCATGCCAAATGGATCTAAAATGGGTGACGCTAATCATGAAATGGTAAAAATTACTTCGCAAGAACAGTTCTTGAATGAAATGATTCCCCATCACCAAGAAGCAATAGACACTTCGGAACTTTTATTGAAAACTACTAGTAATACTGATTTGAAAATTTTTATAGTATCAGTTATTGATGTTCAAACTAAAGAAATTGTTGCTATGAAAACTTTGCTAAAGGATTTGTACGGAAAAGACTATTTAGAAAGTACTGTTTACATGCCGATGATGGGAGATTTAACTGTTTTAGATGGAGTCATGCAAGAAATGGCCTATATTAATGGTATGCTTGTTCATCATCAAGGTGCAATTACAATGGCTCAACAAGTATTAGGGTTGGCAGATCTAAAACCAGGAATTGCAGCAATGGCTAAAAACATTATTGAGGTCCAAACTAAAGAGATAACTGTTCTAGAAGACTTGTACAAGGCTTAACCGGTCAGCCTATCTGGCTAGTTGACAAAAACAAGATTATGCTAGTATAGTTTGATCGTTCATTTTGTATTTTAGTATGCCAATAAAACCATTTAAATATTTAAGAGATTACAACTATCTTGCTGGTACTGAAAATTTTCTGGGTTTTAGTGATTATAATCCTTTCTCAAGTCAGGATCTGCCTGGTTATCGAAAGTACGAAAGTTATAAAAAGCCTGACCTTTTAGTTCCTACTGATGATAAATCTGTTATTAATAATAGGGTCCGAAGAAATGTAGAGTCTTTATTGAATCACGAAGGGTTGTATGATCTTAGCGAAGGGTTTAAGTTGGAAACTTGGACAAACAAATCTGGTGATGAAAAATTTTTCTATCAAGTTTCAAAACGACGTGATTGCCGGCCTATAACTACAGAAGATTGTTTCGATATAGATCCTCGTCAAATTGATACAATAAATGCTTTGTTTGTACTGTTACGACAGCAATATTCAGTATTTATTGACTTAGACCCAAGTGCTGTAGGGCTAGACTCTAAAGGTTTAATCTTAAATTCAGGCGATGATTTATTACTGAACAGCCGGAATCTAGTTTCGCTGTACGCTAGAAAAGATGATTTAGTCCGGTTTTATCGTAATCATGATTACTTGGCGCGTTTAAAAGCGGCAGTACTAAATAGTGATGGCAACTCTGATGAAAACGAGTCTACTAGAGTTTTACACTAATTTATAAATTTCCTGCAATTTTGCCAGCTGCCGTTCGTGCAAGCACATCGCATCGTTCATTTTCAGCGTGTCCAGCGTGTCCTTTGATCCACTCCCAAACAAAAACATTGTGCCGGTTGGTTAAGTAAAATAGTTCGGTATCCATATCTTTCCACAAGTCGCGATTAGCTTTTTTTTTCCATCCTGAGGTAAATGTTTTTACGATAAGTTGGGAATCCGTTTGAATTACGATGCGGCGATCTTTAACTTTATGATTATTTAAAAAACGCATCGCTTCAATTACTCCCATCATTTCCATTCTATTATTAGTTGTATTTTGTTCGCCACCTGAAAGTTCATATTCGTTCCCACTTAAATCTCTAATTAATGCGCCGTAACCACCTGGGCCAGGATTACCCAAAGAACTTCCATCCGTATAAATGAAAATTGTGTTGCCATCCTGTTTTAATGCTGGAACTCCACCCATTATAATCTAGCTAAAAATTTAGAAGTATGAAAAAATACCTCCCGATATTACTCTGTAAAATTTAAAAAATAAATGACAAAAATCGCAGCTTCAATTCGTCCAAGATCTTATGAACAAGGTGAAGATTTACTGCTTTCCGCTCAAATTGCAGGAGCTCAAATGATTGAACTGTGGTGCGACCGATTAGATTTAGATACTGCCAAAAAATTAGTTATTGTAAGCGAGTTGCCAGTAATTGTTAATTTAAAAGATGAATCTGAAAAAGGTGAGTTTGAAGGAACAATTTATGATCGAATTAAATATTTAGAAGATTTGGTAAAAGAAGGAGCAGCCTATTTAGACTTGCCATATAGTAAAGAGCTTGAGTCGATTGACTTGAGTCGTTTAGCGCAAAACTTAATTGTATCGTATCACGATTTTGAAGCAACTCCATCTTTAGATGAAATTGAGACAATTATAAATAGGATGCAAAGTGTGAATCCTGCAGTAATTAAGTTAGCTTTTCAAGTTGAGCAAAGTATCGATTTAAATAATTTACTTAAACTCCAAATCAATCGAAAAGATCTTTGGGGACGGAGCATAATTTTAGGAATGGGGCACAAAGGAATGATAACTCGTTTAATGTCAAAAACTTTTCAACATCCATTTACATTTGCTTGTATCGATAAATATTCCAAAACAGCACCTGGCCAAATGACAATTAGTCAGTTACGAAAACTTTGGCGTAGATTCGGATTTTAACTTTTAGTTGAAATATAGGGATTAAATAGCTATTTTAAATCCACTAAAACTTAAATTTAAAACATGTCTCTTCAAATTGGTATCGTTGGACTTCCAAATGTCGGAAAATCCACTCTATTTAATGCACTTACAAAAACTCAGGCTGCTCAAGCTGCTAACTATCCTTTCTGTACAATTGACCCGAATGTAGGGATCGTTGAAGTTCCAGACAAAAGACTTGTTGAGCTTTCTAAAATTGTAAATCCAGAGCGAGTTTTACCAGCTGCCATTGAATTCGTAGATATTGCCGGACTCGTAAAAGGAGCTTCAGAAGGTGAAGGGCTTGGCAACAAATTCTTAAGCCACATTCGACAAGTAGATGCTATTGCGCAAGTTGTACGAATTTTCGAGGACGACGATATTATTCATGTTCACGGAAAAATTGATCCAAAAGGTGATCGAGAAATCATTGAAGCGGAACTAGTTTTAGCCGATATTCAAACAGTGCAAAAACGATTCGATAAAGCAAAGTCTGAAAGCAAAGCTGGCGACAAAGAAAAAGCAGCTTACGCCGAATTAGTAGGCGGATTATTAGAACACTTATTAAATGGGGGATTAGCTCGTGATTTTACCGATGACGAATTAGTCCTAGAAAAATTACATGACTTACATTTACTTACTATTAAGCCGATTCTATACATCGTAAATATGAAAGAACACGAAATTGGATCTTTCGATGTTACTAAGGTTAGGGGATTACTAGGCGTTTCAGAACAAACACCTGTTGTAGGAATTTGCGCCAAACTCGAAGAAGAACTAATTGGATTCACCGACGAAGAAGCTGCCGAATTCTTAGGCGAACACGGTTTAACAGAGCCGGGACTACATACTCTAATTCAAGAAGCCTACAAAATCTTAGGACTTCAAACTTACTTTACTGCCGGAGTACAAGAAGTTAGAGCATGGACGGTGAAGGTCGGCGCGACAGCGCCGCAAGCCGCAGGCGTAATCCATACTGACTTTGAAAAAGGCTTTATTAAAGCCGAAGTAGTTGGTTACGAAGACTTTGTGGCTGGCAAAGGCGAAGCCGGAGCCAAAGCCGTCGGTAAATTACGAATCGAAGGCAAAGAATACATCGTCAAAGACGGCGATGTAATGCACTTTAGGTTCAATAATTAAGTTTTACAAAAAGGTATTAAAGAAACTTTTCAAGAAGCAGTCTATGTATTTAAACAGCAAGTAAAAGTAAAGACTAATTTAGTAAATTAATTTTGAGTTGAAAAAAAAATATAGATTTCATATACTCCAATAGCTTTGTTTATACATCTACCAACGCGGGTGTCGTATAGTGGCTATTACATTGCCTTGCCAAGGCAGAAAGACGGGTTCGATTCCCGTCACCCGCTCCACATTTTCATAAGAACTTCATCTTCTCTAAATGAAGCCTTGTTCAACTGATCTAATGCAAACCTAAGTATACCTTTAACATTGTCATTCTTATTCTTATTAATTCTACGATATTATTATGGACATAGTGATGTCGCTCTAAGTGTGCCGTGTGTGTTGGATAGTAACGGTGTTGCCGAAGTAATAAAGGTTCCACTAAACGACTTAGAACAGAGTCAGTTAGCTAATTCTGTTAGTAAATTGAAACAATATACTTAACTCTAATCAACTCTTGAAATCTAATTCTATAAAATAATCAAAGTAACCTTAGTTATATTTATATTCAACCCAACCGCAACTAGCGATATATTGACTTCATAGAGGCAAACAGTATAGTGTTATACTATTTTTATAATAAATATGCAGTGTCACGGACTTTTGAATTGTTAAATC
>CALQZM010000007.1 GCA_943349385.1 Candidatus Peribacteria bacterium | reverse complement strand
ATTACCATGGGTCGAAAAAATAGATGAATTGCAATCCGATCAATTAATAAAACAGGTTGAAACTGCTTATGCAAATACTAAATCGCGAATCCGGGCTAACATCTTGTATCATTTTGCTAATTCAATTGGAGCTTTAGTTCTTGGAACTTCTAATAAATCAGAATCAAGGCTAGGATATGGTACTAAGTATGGCGATTTAGCTGCTGATATTGAAGTGATAGGTGATTTGTATAAAACTGAAGTTAGAGCCATGGCTGCCTTTTTAGATATTCCTAGAGAAATTATTGATAAAGTTCCTACTGCAGAGCTGTTTTCTGGTCAAACTGATGCAGAAGAATTGGGTGCCGACTATTCAGTTTTAGATACTATTTTGGTACTAGAAAATAAAATTGGCGAATCTGGAATTGATCCAAATTTAATTAAAAATGTACATTTGCGAGAAAAGCAAAATTTGCATAAGACAGTTATGCCTTTTATTATTCAAGTTGATGCATTTTAATATGGTTAGTCAAATTTTTGATGCTTCTATCGTAGGGCGTTTTCAGCCATTTCATAATGGTCATTTAAAAGCAGTTTTATCGATTTTAGAGAATGAATCAACTTTGTTAATAATTGTTGGATCCAGCCAAGAAAGTGCAACTGATAAAAATCCTTTTGATTATGAAACTCGAGAAAGAATGATAATAGAAACTTTGAACCTAGAGAATGTTGATTTAAACAGAGTTCAGGTTGTCCCGTTGCCTGATATTCATGACGATACTAAATGGGTACAGTATTTAATTGATTCTGTTCCAAACTTTAAAGTTATGTATACAGGTTCGGATGAAACTAAGAATTTGTTCCTTCAATACTCAGATATACCTGTAAAACGAGTTGAATTTTTAGATGGTGTTAGTGGAACTTTAGTAAGGCAAAAAATGCAAAGCGGTGAGTCAGTTGAAATGTTAATTCCCAATAGCGTTTATCATTTGCTAGATTAAGTTTAATGTAGTAACTTGATCTCCTTTAATTGTATCAAGTGAAAAGAGGAGAGGTTTTTGAGGCTGTTTCTATAAGGCAATCATCTAATGTAGTTAGGGATAGATTTAAGGAATCGGCTAATCCAGATAAGATTGTCGACTTCTTAGGTATTATAGGAGCAGATAGGCACAAAAGAGATGTAGGTTACTTGCTTGCAGGGCATCGACAAAGACGAGTTTTGACTTTCCCTGTTGAAATTAATCCAGAGCTTGAATCTTATTTTCCTGGTGACAGTCAAAAAATCGATAGAATAAAAGAATACCTAGGTAACGTTGGTGAGTTTTTAAGTGAATTACCTCAAATTGAAAGAAGGTTGGAGTCTAGATTGTCTTTGCATCCGGTAAATGATGTCTTTGATTTAGTAAAAAGGTTTCGACGAAAGTTGTATCAACTTACGTATGGTTTAATACCTAAGGATACAGAAGATTTAAAATTAGAAGGAACTGATTCTGAGTTTGTAAATATTCTTGGGTTAATGCAATACGATGAAAGTAGGTTGTCATTAAATGAAAACACTCTTGAATCTGATCAATTTGAATTAACTTATTTTCATGAGGCAATGCATTTAATTTCTGGACAACAAAAAGTTGGAGATCAAATTTGGAGAGGTATTGCTCCTACAAAAAAAACTGCTTTACAAAAAAGTATTGAAAAACCAGCATATGTAGCTCTGAATGAAGGATTAACTGAATATTTTGCATTGTCCTTATATTCAAAAGGTAGAAATGGATCTGAGTTAGAGAATTTTAATAGTTTTAATAAGTCGTCGTATAAAGTTTATGTTGAATGTATTAGAAGTTTAATTCGTTTGATAGATCAAGAATATGTAGAGGAAGGAATAACTTTAAGGAATTTATTAGCTGGTGCTTATTTTGAGTGTCAAATTTACAAAAAACCAATTAGGTTAGATTTTTACGGTGAACAGTTTAGGTCATATAGAGCTCTATTAAATCATTATTTAAATGTAATAATGCAAACTATGAATGTGTCTGATAGAATTGCTCATACTATGGGGTTGGATTTTGTGGCGAGTAATCAATCGTTCTATAAAGATAAGATTGATGTAATTGGTACACGCAAGCCTTTGAAGGATCTGGTTGGTGTAATTGATGATGCAATTAAGTCTGGTAGCTTAGGTCCATTAATGAAATTTTTAAGAGGAATAAAAATTTAGTCTTTTAATAAGTTGATAAATTTCTTAAGATTATAGTAATTATAATTTATTTTTTAGTATGACTTCGTCAGCACAGCATAGAGTTCCAAAACATATTTTTAGAGCTTACGATATTAGAGGTTTAGCAATGGGGGATACTGTTGAGATTACAAATGAAGTTGCCCATGAAATTGGAAAAGCCGTTGGAACTTTCTTTTTAAAACGTGAACGGACTTTATTGGCTTGCGGTAGAGATGGTCGTTTAACTTCTGAAGATTTACAAAAAGCATTTATTGAAGGAGTTTTATCTACTGGTTTAAGTGTTGTGAATTTAGGTTTTACAACTTCGCCTATGATTTATTACTCTGTTTGCACTGATAAATTTGATTGTGGTGTAAATATTACGGCTAGTCATAATCCAAAAGATTATAACGGATTTAAAGTTGTCGATAATTATGCAGGATCAGTGTGTGGCCAAGAGTTAGAGGAGTTGTTCCAAATGATTCAAGATCAATCTTATGTGGTTGGAAAAGGGCATTACGAAACTGGTACAGTCATTGATGAGTATACTGCAAAATTACATAGTTTAGTTGATGTTCAAAAACCGTTAAAAGTTGTGGTGGATTCTGGAAATGGAGTGACTGGACCTTTTATTCGACAAATTTTTGAAATGCCAAACGTAGAGGTTTACAGTTTGTATACTGAAATAGATGGTGAATTTCCAAATCACGAAGCCAATCCTGAAAAGGCTGAAAATTTAATTGAATTGTCTAAAAAAGTAAGAGAATTATCGGCTGATATTGGAATTGGATTTGATGGAGATGGTGATCGAGTTGGATTCGTAGATGAAAATGGAAAGCACTATTCTTGTGATTTGATATTAATGTTATTGGCACGAGATGCTTTAAGTCGGTATCCAGGTAAAAAAGTTGTATTTGATGTTAAATGTTCGAAAGTAGTTGAAAATGATATTAAAGAAAGAGGTGGAATCCCATATAGAACAAAAACGGGACATTCTCATATTGAATCGGCCATGCACGAACAAGAAGCCATAATTGGTGGTGAGATTTCTGGGCATATGTTTTTTAATGAAGAGTACTACGGATACGATGATGCCTTTTTGGCCGCACTTAAAATGCTTGGAATTTTGTCGAAATCTACTGGTAAGTTTTCGTCTTTCTTTGATGGATTGCATCCGGTTTTTAATACACCAGAAATTCGTATGGAATGTGCTGATAGCGAAAAATTTGGGTTGATTGCAGACGTCACGAAGGCTTTCCAAGATCAAGGGTTAAAAGTTTTAACTATTGACGGCGCTATGGTTGAAATTGATGAATGGACGTGGGGTGCGATTAGAGCCTCGAATACAGCTCCTCAACTTACCTTAAGATTTGAATCTGATACCGAAGAAAAGTTACAGCAAGTGATGGATGTTTTTTATGATGTGTTGAAAGGTTTTAAACAAGTTGATGCTAGTAAAATAAAAAGATAGTATTTATCTTCTTTAAGGTATTTTAATTGTTATTATGGCTTGTTTTGTGATATAATGTAAGTACTAAAAACAATTTTTCATGTCTCAATTAAAGTTATTTGCGGGGAGTTCTCATCCTGAGTTGGCTAAAAAGGTCTCTGAGTTGCTGAACTTGCCTTTAACTCCCATGACTTTAAAAAAGTTTGCTTCTGGTGAAAACTACGCTAGATGCGAAGAATCAGTTCGTGGAGCCGATGTTTTTATAATCCAAACTGCTACTAATAATGTAAATGAGGATTTAATGGAGCTTTTTGTAATAATTGACTCTTTGAAAAGATCTTTTGCAGGTAGCATTCATGTAGTAATGCCGCATTTTGCTTATTCTAGACAAGATAGAGTAGCGAGTCCTCGTGAACCAATAACTGCTAAATTAGTTGCTGGATTAATTGAAAAAGCTGGCGCAGATCATGTAATCGCATTTTCTTTGCATGCCCCTCAAATTCAAGGGTTCTTTGCCAATGCTATGGACAACGTAAATTCAATGAAATTGTTTGTGAAATATTTTGAGGAAAAAAAGATTCCTGATTTAGTTGTGGTTTCACCTGATGCTGGTGGTGCAAAAGAAGCTAAAAAATTTGCTGATGCTCTTGGAGCTGGATTAGCTATTTTAAATAAAGCTCGACCTGAACATAATAAGTCTGAAGTTACTCATGTGGTAGGTGATGTGACAGGTAAAACCTGTGTAATCTATGATGATATGATTGATACCGCAGGATCAGTATGTGCTGCTAAAGAAGCTTTAAGAACCAATGGTGCAACAGGCGACATTTATTTGGTTGCTACGCATCCGGTATTTTCGGATCCAGCTATTGAAAGATTATCTGGAGCTGGATTTAAAGAAGTAGTGGTTACTGATACAATTCCTGTTAAGCAAAGTTTTGAAGGATTGTCGGTAGTTTCTGTAGCGCCAATGATTGCTCAAATTATTCAAAATATCCACGATCAAAAATCTATTACTAATATCTTTTCATAATGACTGAACAAAATTTATATCCTGCAGGTAAAGTTTACTTAGGCGCAGACGAAGTTGCTTTTGAAGTAAAAGGGAGCATTAAAGATTATCTAGAAACTTTAGGGTATCTTGTAATTGATTTAGGAGTATTTGATGTTGAAGAGGTTGCAGATGTTCCAACTTTAGCACGTGAAGTGGCTGAAAAGGTATTAGAGAATACTGATGCTTGCACAGATTCTGATGATCATGATAGTCATATACATGGATGTTCTGCTTATGGTATTTTAATCAATTCTACAGGTGTTGGAATGTTAATGTCTGTTTCAAAACTAGAAGGAATACACGCAGTTTTATGTGCAAATGTAGAAATGGCTGAAGATGCAAATTCTAAAAAATCTAATGTTCTTTGTTTAGGTATTGAAAATACTAACTTTGAACAATTAAAGGATATTATTAAAGCATTTTTAAAATAAGAACTATGAATATTAAAGTATCAGCCTCAATACTGTCCGCCGACTTTGGTCATTTACAAGAAGAAATTGACTCAATAGAAAAGGCTGGAGCCGATATGATTCATATTGATGTAATGGATAGACATTTTGTTCCAAATTTAACTTTTGGTGCGCCAGTTGTTAGATGGATAGATTCTAAGTTGCCATTTGATATTCATTTAATGGTTGAGAATCCTGAAAATTATATCGAAGATTTTGCTAAATCTTTACCAGGTGGTAGAAAACCTGATGGGGATATTATAACTGTTCATGCAGAGGCATGTTGTCATTTGCATAGAGTTATACAGCAAATTAAGGCAGCTGGTTTTAAAGCTGCTGTTGCCTTGAATCCTGCAAGCTCATTGAATTTAATCGAAGAAATTCTTGAAGATTTAGATATGGTTTTGATTATGACTGTAAATCCTGGCTATTCTGGGCAAAAATTTATTGATTCAGCTTTGAATAAAGTTCGTGATTTAAGAACTAATTTTCCTGATTTAGACATTCAGGTAGATGGTGGTGTTGATGATAAAACAGCATCTTTATGTGTTGGAGCCGGTGCTAATGTGTTGGTTTCTGCTTCGTATTTATTTGGTTCTAAAAGCCGTAAAGAGGCCATAATAAGATTAAAGGGTGTAGATTAGTACGGAATTCGGATTACCGGTTTGACAAACTGCTTAAAGGTGCTTATTATTGCTTCCTCCTAAATAGCTTTATGTTTATGTCTAAACGAATATTGCCCGCTTCAGATGATTTTGAGGTAGGTTGTCCTGTGGGAGATATTAGTACATTAGACTTTCTTGAAGTTCCAGAAAATTTCAAACCTAAAAACGAATTAACTTTTAAAGGAATTAAGTATGTTTTATTTGTAAATATTGATTCGGGGAAACAGTATTTAATAGATAAAAAATTTGTGGATTTGAAGGGAATTGATTATCCTGAAATTGAATTATTTGAGAATATTATAGATAACCATTTGTCAAAACAATATGTAATAGACTTACAAAAGAATCCTTTGGATTTTTCTTTTCCTGCAAGAGTTGTATTGAAAGATGTTCGATTATCTGTTGATTTTGGACAAGAAATTTTTGAATTAGTAGAGTTAGTCCAACTGAATTGTTTCGATATTTTAGTGGATCCCCCTGTGCTTGATTCTAGTTTTGAAGATGTTCAAGGACGAAAATATACAATTGGAGATTTAACTAGAATGTTTGAATCTAGAGAAATTTCGGCTGAGGCCTGCTCAGTCTTACTTTTAGAATATTTACGGTGTGAAAGTTGGCAAGATTATATAAAGATAGTTACCGCCTTAAATAAAGAAAAGTCAGATTTTGCAGTAAGTACTGATTTAGAGTGGCTGGGAATTGTAGACCTAGATTTTCCACCAAGTTTAAATGGAAATTTTTATTTAATTACTAGATTAGCTAAGCTAGTTCGAATTTATATTGAGTCTAAAAAAGCTAAAAAAGATAAAAGAAGAGTTTTAGTTAATCCATTTGATGCTGATATGTATGGATATAGAGAGTCAATGAATACTCCAAATACTAGACTTTCAGTTACTAAAATAGAACCATCTAGACATAATAATAATATTTATGATCATCTATGTCATGACTCGATTGCTTTGGCTAATGGAGATGAATTGGATGTTGCAGTAGTAGATGGTGCTGGAGGTCATGCAGGTGCATATTTTATGAGTATAGCTTTAAGTCAGTATTTTGCTGAAGGTAAAAGTATGCTGGATCCTCATGAGTGGGCTGATTTTTATAAAAAAAAATGTGATGAGTGGGGTGTATTGAATATTCAATCTTTAGGTTGTCCACCAATGGCTGTTTATGCCAGAGCCAATGTAGATCTTAATCAAAATATGGTAGATCTTGAAAGTTTAGGTGACGCGTACGCTGTACATTTTGATGCTAATTATAATTTAGTACAAGGATTAGGTGGTGAATTTGCTGATTATGATATTTATTCTAAGCCTCGGTTTGTTGATCCACTAAATAAATCTAATTTCAAAGCTACTGCAGAAAGGTATTTTGAAAATGATAATGTTCCTGCTGGCTCAGTTTTACATGGTAGAGTAAAAGGAAGTATTGCATTGAGTAGACAACCTTATAAAAAAGGTGATTTTATACTTGTAATGACAGACTGGGTAGATAAAGTTTTTAATGCAGAAAGAGTTAAAAATATTCTTGCTCCTTTGTATAAAAGTACTAGTTTACATATAAACAGAACTGATATTGATAGGCTGGATAATTTAGAAGGCATTAAGCCTACTTATTATGTAAATAATAGGTTAAGTGGGTTTTCAAATAGAAATCAAAATATTTATCTTCATATGATTGCTTTGAATCCGTTTATTTTTTTGGTAAAAGAGTTGCATCGTTTAGGTGTTGTGGTAGATCCAAATAAACTGTATCTCTTTTTAAAAGAAAATATGCAATCTTGCTTAGATGACGCTAGTTTGGCTTTAATTTTTCCTCAGAAATAGAAAATCGGTTTAAAAATTTATGCATTTAAGGTTTAATAGTTAAAGTTTTTTAAATTGTTAAATTATGAAAATAGGAATTTGTGGAGCGACAGGTGCGGTAGGAAAAGAAGTAATCGATGTTTTATTCAAGCGTGGTTTTAAAGTAGATGAGTTAAATTTATATGCATCGGAAAGATCTGCCGGAAAAGTTAACAAGACTCCTTTTGGTGATGTCACGCTAAAAGAGTTTAGTTTAGATGAAGCTGCTCGAAATAAGATCGTATTTTTTTGTGTAAGTGGTGAATTTAGCTTGCAATATGGGCGTGATTTAGCGGCTCGTGGTGTTATAGTAATTGATAATTCTTCAGCATTTAGAATGGATTTAGATGTGCCTTTGATTGTTCCAGAAATCAATCCAGAAATGGTACATGGACATAATTTAATTGCTAACCCAAACTGTACTACTGCAATTTTAGCAGTTGCGCTTTATCCAATTTATTTACATTTTGGTCTCAAAAAAGTAATAGTTTCGACTTATCAGGCGACCAGCGGAGCTGGTCAGCCTGCTATGGATGAACTTATGGAACAGTCTAGGGTAGTATTAGATGGGGGAGCTCCTACGGCAACTGAGTTTGCTTATCCTATTCCATTTAATTTGATTCCCCAAATAGATAAATTTCAAGAAAATGGATATACCAAAGAAGAAATGAAAGTTGCTTGGGAAACTCGTAAAATATTTGGCAATGAAAATTTAGCAATTTCATGTACTGCTGTAAGAATCCCTACTTTAAGAGCACATAGTGAGTCTGTTACAATTGAAACTGAAAGGCCGGTAACAGTAAGTGCTGTTAAAGAATTATTATTGAAGGCTCCAGGTGTTCGACTGGTTGATGACATTGTATCTAGTCCTGCCAAGTATCCTATGCCTTTGACGGCTTCGGGGCAGTATGATGTTGAGGTTGGACGTATTAGGCAAAATTTAGTTTTTGGTGAACATGGTTTAGACTTTTTTGTTTGTGGAGATCAACTCCTTAAAGGAGCTGCATTAAATGCTGTTCAGATAGCTGAATTAGTAATTTAGTATTTTATTTTACTAATTTTTTCGGCTGCCAAGTTGCATTCTTCGATAGTAGGAACAAGTGCGAATCGAATATAGTTTTTACCTGGATTAATTTTTTGCCCTTTGTATTCGCATTCGTCAGAAATCCATTCGCCTGGGGTAACTACGATTCCGATTTCGGGTGCTAAAAATAATTTTGCAAAGCTAACTGAGTCGTATCCTTGTGGGACTTTTTGCCAAATATAGAAGGTTCCTTCTGGGGTAGCTGGGTCGAGGCCGAGCGCAGCGAGGGCTTTTGTTATGATATCAAGTTTAGTGGCGTAGC
The DNA here is from genome assembly GCA_943349385.1 of Candidatus Peribacteria bacterium. GTDB lineage: Bacteria > Patescibacteriota > Gracilibacteria > UBA1369 > CALQZM01. Next base: position 12,894 of record CALQZM010000007.1, on the reverse strand, counting down.
GTTCGCAGGCTTCTGTTACATGTGTTTCGTCTTGTAAAGCTGTTATTGCAGCTGCTTGTATAAAGTTTGGTGTGCCGGAGTCGATGTTTGATTTTACCTTTTTGAAGATTGAAATAATTTCTGGGTCACCGACAACGAATCCCACTCGGTAACCGGTCATACAACTTCTTTTAGAAAGTGAATTGAAAACTACAATTCCTTTGCGGCCTACACTTAAAGCAGAGATTGGAGGTGTTGCTCCATTATTTCTAAAGTAAATTTCTGAGTAGCAGTCATCGCAGGCCATTATTATGTCGTGTTTTTGGCAAAAGGCATAAGCTTTTTCATAAAGTTCTTTAGTAGCTAGTTTTCCAGTGGGACTATTTGGGTAGCAAAACCACATTATTTTGGCTTTTTTTGCAATTTCTTCGGGGATAGCATCGAAATCTGGAAAGAAATTATTTTCGGCAAGTAATGGGTAAAAATATGGAGTGGCGCTCGCGAATCTGGTTCCTTGTTTGTATGGTGGGTATCCAGGCGAAGGTATTAGTACATAGTCTCCTGGGTTTAAGTGTCCGAGTGGGAAATTAAAGATTCCTTCTTTGGATCCGACGTTTGAGCAGATTTCTGTGTCTGGATTTAGTTCTACTTTAAATCTACTTTTATACCAATTTGCTATAGCCTGTTTGTAGCTTGCCATTCCTGAGTTGTTTGGGTAGCCAGCTTTAGAGTGACTATCTGTAGCTTGTTTTAGAGATTCTCGAATGAATTCAGGAGTAGGATCAATTGGATCGCCAACGCCAAAGTCGATTGGGGTGATGCCTTGTTCTTTTAAGGCGTCTACTAATTTATCTACTTCGGCAAAAGCGTAGGGTGCAAGTGATTGAATTGTATTTGAAATATGCATGAAATTTTTATTAGTTTTTGGAATAATAATATGTTTTATTGGGTTTCTCAAATTTTTGTTTTAAATTAGAGGAGTTTATAAATGTTGATAAATTTGATTTATGTTTAGATAATTTGGAATTCTCCAGTAAAGCTAGTTTCGGCTGGTCCTTCCATCATAATTTGGTTTTGGTCGTTATAGCTTATTTTTAAATCGCCACCTGGTAAGTTTATTGTTGCTTGGTTTTGAAGAAGTCCTAATTTATTGCATACTGCAAAAACGGCGCAGGTGCCCGAGCCGCAGGCGAGGGTGATTGAAGATCCTCTTTCCCAAACACGCATGGTTGCATGAGCTGGATTATCGATTTTTACGATTTCGACATTGATTTTATTTGGGAAAACTTTGGTGTTCCGTTCGATTTTTGGTCCGAACGTTTCAAGTGGGAGCAGGTAAGGGTCTTGGTCAACAATGCTTATTGCATGTGGATTTCCCATTGATGCGAAATTCCAAGTAAATCCTTCAAGTTCAATTGCTTGATTTGGAAAATCTGAATGCTCGAATTTGGGTTCTCCCATATTGACTATGTAACCTGTTTCAGTTATTTGAATTGGTTTTAGTCCAGCTCGGGTATTGATTGCTATATTATTGCCTGTAAAGTTGGTTAATTCTTTGAAAAATTTGGCAGTACATCTGATTCCGTTCCCACACATTTCACCAACTGAACCGTCTGCGTTGAAGTAGTTCATAAAACAATCCGCTTGTGTATCGTTTTCGAGTAAAATTAGTCCATCAGCACCAATTCCAAATTGACGATTGCAAAGTTTAGCTACTTGTTCTTCGGTAAGCATTAATTCTTTTTTTCGGTTGTCGATCATTATCATATCGTTGCCGATACCGTGCATTTTGGTGAATTGGATTTGCATAAGTTTTGGTTATTTTGTCAAAAGCTACGGCGCCGTCGGATTATTTATAATTATAAACACTGACAATTTCTTCGAAGCTTTGGGCTGGTTTAATAAGCTTATCAGTACCATCTTTATATATTAATACTTCGGTAGGAATTGATCTTAAATGGTAAAGGCTACTCATAGCTGTACCATAGGCTCCGGCATTATTAATGCTTAATAAGTCACCTGGAGTTGTTTCAGGTAGTTCTCGGTCCTTTGCAAAATAATCGGCAGATTCGCAAATGTTTCCGACTATATCATAAGTTTTAAGTGGTCCTTCCGGGTTACTCAAATTAGTAATTCCGTGGTAAGAGCCGTAAAGTGCTGGTCTAATTAAATGGTTCATTCCTGTATTAGTACCAACGTATGTTTTTCCTTCGGGTGTAGTTTTAGTGTTGGTAACTTCGGTAATTAATTTGCCGGCTTCGCAAATGGCGTATCGTCCTGGTTCGAACCGAAGTTTTATTTTTTGTTCAGTATTGCCATAGTACTCTAGATTGAATGCATCCATTTTTTCTTTGAATTTAGCACCTAAAGTTTGCAAGTCTAAACGTGATTGTTCTGGTTTATAAGGAACACCGAATCCGCCGCCAAAATCTACAAATTCTAGTCCTGGGATTTGTCTTGCGATGTCTAAAATTACATCTAGTGCTAGTTGTGGTTCTTCCAGAGTTAGCCATCCAGAGCCAATGTGTTGGTGAATTCCTACGATTTTCAAGTCGTATTGTTCAGCGATTTTTTTAACATCTTCGACATATTGGTAAGCTATTCCGAATTTGGAATTTGGCCCACCAGTAATATTTGTTGAATGTGATGCGGCTCCTACGTTTGGATTAAATCTGACGCAAATTTTGCTGCCTGGATATTTTTGCCCGAATTTGTGTAGTCGTTTAATGGAGTTAAAATTTACTAAAATTCCAAGTTCGTGTGCTTCGTCCATTTCGGCATCAGAAATATTGTTTTCTGTGTACATTACTTTTTCTAGTGGACAACCAACTAGTAATCCTACTTTAGCTTCATTAATTGAAACAGCGTCTACTCCGAATCCGTTTTCGACCATAATTTTTACAATATGTGGATTGTGGTTAGCTTTTGCAGCGTATAAAAATTCGCAGTTTTCGTATTGTCCAATTTGAGTTTTTAGTTCTTCAATTCTAGCTAAAATAGTTTCGTAATCGTAGGTAAAAAGTGGAGTGCCGTATTTGCGGGCCATGTTAATTAAGTTTTGATTATCCATGTTTATAAGCTGTTATATATTTCTTCTAATTTAATGTAAGTTTCTGGTTTTGCATTTACTAGTGGCAGTCTAAAGTGGTCTTCTGGTATAAGTCCTTGAATTTGCATATACGTTTTAACTGGAATTGGATTACTTTCATAAAAATTTGCCTCCATTAACTCTAAATATTGGTGATGGATTTTGTGAGCAGCTTCTTTTTTACCTGCTTTAAAGTGGTTAAACATTTGTTGAAACTCTTTTGGATATTGGTTGGCAAATACTGAAATTGTACCTTGGATACCGTCTTCTAAAAGTTCGTATGAAATTGAGTCATCACCTGAAAATACTAAGAAATCTTTTGGTTTATTTTTTAAGATTTTTCTGATTTGGTCTAAGTTTCCTGATGCTTCTTTTATTGCTACTACATTCTCTATTTCTGTAGCCATTTTCAAGGTTGTTTCTGCTTCTATATTTGAGGCAGTACGCCCTGGACAGTTATATACAATTAGTGGAACGCCCACTAAATTTAGTTCGGCAAAATGTCTAAAAATCCCGTCTTGTGGTGGTTTATTGTAATAAGGCGAAAGCACCATTACTGCGTCTGGTTCAAATTTTTTAAATTCTTCTAATCTTTTTACTGCTTTGTGAGTTGAATTTGAAGCTAAACCTAAAATAAGTAGGGGCTTATGTTTATTGGCATCTTTAATGATTTGTTTAGCCGTGTTAATTAAAACTTCTAATTCAATTTTAGTTAAACTAGCACCTTCACCTGTTGTTCCGCCAATTACAATAGCTTGAGTTTTAGCTTGAATGTGAAAATTTATTAATTTTTCGTAGGTTTCAATATCGATGGAATGATCTTTTCTAAATGGTGTAATTAGCGCAACTAGCGAGCCATAAATTGAATGTAGCTTAGTCATTTTTGTAAGAGTTAATAAAATCGTCAATAGTAAAGAATCCTGTTTTATTTTTTATCCAAAGGGCTGCTTTAATTCCTCCTAGTGCGAATCCTTCTCGGTTACGGGCAGTGTGAGTAATTTCGATTGTATCTGCTTCGGAGTCAAAATAGGCAGAGTGAACACCTATAATGTGTCCGCCTCGAGTTGAACTGAAATGTAAATCAGTTGGATTTATTTTTTCTGCGGCTAAATCGTATTTAATTTGTGTTTTTGTAGGACTGTTTTTTAGTAGGATTTCCGCAGTTTGTTTAGCTGTTCCGCTAGGGGAGTCAGCTTTTTGGTTGTGATGTAATTCATGTCCAAATACATCATAAAGATCTGAATAATTGTTGAATTCTTCTGCAGCTTTCGCTATAACTTTCCAGAATAGATTAACTCCAATACTAAAATTACCTGAATAGATTAAGGCGGATTCCGGATTTTGGGCGATCAAATTTTGTACTTTTTCTAAATCTTGATACCAGCCAGTTGTTCCAACTACAATTTTTGCACTTGGTTTTACTGTAAAAAGTTTTTCTAAGTTTGATACAAATGCAGATGGGTGACTAAAGTCGATAAATAGATCGCTTTTTGCTGTTGTTGCTTGATTAATTTCGTCGTTCTTATCGATAATATAGGTATCGCTAATTTGAGGAAATTTAAGTTGGATTAATTTATGAATTATTTGACCCATTTTCCCGTAGCCAATAAGCGTTATATTAGTTTGATTAGTCATTTTTTGAGAATAAGATTTTATGGGTTTTTTGAATTGCATTAATGGCATCCATAGATTTTACAATGATTGAAAAATTGTTTTGAGTTGAGCCTTGAGTTATTACTTTGGCTTCAATTTTTAGTTTAGCTAATCCGTCTAAAATTTTTGCATTTAATTTTAAGTTACCTCTTAAGCCAAGTCCGACTATTGCAACAATACAAAGGTTTTTTTCTATACTTACAGCTCCTAGTTTTTGTAATTCTCGAACTAATTTATCGTAGTCTTTACTTTCAATAGAGACCGAGACACTTATTTCAGAGGTAGCTACAATATCTACTGGAATATTATATTCATTGAATAAATTAAATACCTTAGCCAAGAATCCGTAAGTCATTAGCATTTCTGGAGTTTCGATTGTAATTAAGGTTACATCTTTTTTTAGAGCAATTGATTTTATGGTATGCGGAACTTTGCGTTCGTCGAAAGTAATTTCGGTTCCTTTGTTGGTAGGTTCAAAAGTGTTTTTAATATAAATTGGGATTCTACTTTCGATTGCTGGCAAAATTGTTCGAGGGTGTATAACTTTGGCGCCGAATCTGGCAAGCTCAGAGGCCTCTCTAAACGATACTAGACTGTGCGGCTTAGCATCGTTGCATATTCTTGGGTCAGTCGTGTAAATGCCTGAAACATCTGTCCAGATTTGAATTTCGGAACTATTAGTTATGGTCCCAATTATACTAGCTGAATAATCTGATCCGCCTCGGCCTAAAGTTGTAATATGACCTTTTTTTGATTTTCCGAAGAATCCTGTAATTACTGGAACTTTTCCTGCTTTGATTATTTTTTCGATCATTGGTTTTCCTTTTTTCTTGGTTTCCGCCAAAATTGGATCGGCATTACTAGCTTGATCTGTAGTTACTAAAAATTGATCAGCCATTAAAAAGGTCGATTTGATTTCGACTTCGTTTAAATAGGCGCTTAAAATTACTGTACTTAGTCGTTCCCCGTATGAAGATATAAAATCAAATGAATGAGGGGAAAGCTCTTTGATTAAGTTGATTCCAGTTAAATAACTTGTAAGTACTTCGAATTTTTCATTTAGGATTTCAATGCAATCTAGTTTGTAGTTTGAATCTGCTGGAAAAAGTTTTTCGACGATTTGAAAGTGTTTTGTTTTTAAATCGCTAAGTTTTTGTTGATATCCTTTAGTTGATTTTAAAGCTAGATTAGCAATCTCAATTAGGATATCTGTAGTTCCTGAAACTGCTGAAACTACTACAATTGGTTTTTCGTTTAAATTTAATCGAATAATATCTGTAACATTTTTTAGACTGTCTGGGGATCCCATAGAGGTGCCGCCAAATTTCATTGTAATCATAGAATAATTTTAGAATTGAATTAAAATAAAATCCTCTTTAGGTGAGAGGATTCTTGTATTTAGTTTGGATTTTCTGACAACTAATTAGCCTCTCAACAGTATTGAGTTGTTCTTGATCTTATTAGCTAATTTTATTGTTGATTTCATATTAACGATATTCTATGTAAGGTTTATAATTAATGCAAATCAATTTACGAAGATGATTTATGGTTTCCAAAGTTTCAGATTGAAGTAAATGGCTGATAGACGTAATAATAGTCCTAAGACTAGTAGTCCCAGAATGAATATTGGATCTTGATTGTGAGATTTAAACAATATGAATAGACCTCCGATAATAATGGATACAGTTGCGTAAAAGTCCCGCTGAAATACTTCGGGTTTTTTATTAATTATTATATCACGGATCACGCCACCGAAGGTGGCGCTGATAACTCCAATAGATATTATTCCAAACCAATTAAAATTTGCATTATTCGCGAGTTGTAGTCCGATTATCGTAAAGGTGACTAATCCGATTGAGTCTAAAAATCGAAGTGGTTTATCTAATTTAACAAAATTATTTCTAAAAATTATACTGATAAATAATCCTAAAAGTACAATAAATATATAGTTTTGATCAGTAAAATAGATTGGTGTTGTATTGAGTAGCATATCCCTGATTGTTCCACCTCCTAGCGCTGTTATGAAACTTAGAATAAAAATTCCAAATAAATCAAAGTCGTTTTTTATGGCAATGTAGCTTCCGTAAATGGCAAAACCTAAAGTTCCGATTAGATCAAGGTAATATAGTTCCATTTTTTTTGCATTATGCTAATCTTTTTATACTTTATTTATGATTATGATTCAACAAATTGAACAGTTTTTATTAGAATTGGCTGAAAAAATCCCACTAGAAATTTTTACCTTTATTGGTGCTTTTGCAGAAGAGGTTATTTCGCCTATACCTTCGGCTGTAGTTCTAATTACAGCTGGGGGGATTTTGAATACTCAAAGTGGCTTGATTTACACTATAGGATTATTAGCTCTAATAGCTGCAGTTGCTAAGTTACTTGGATCCTTGTTGTTATATTTTTTGGCGGATAAATTTGAAGATGTTGCGATTGTAAAATTTGGTAAATTTTTTGGAGTTAGCCATGATGATATTGAATCTTTTGGAGCCCGTTTTAAAAAGAAAAATGTAGGTGTTTTGTTATTGGCTTTTTTATACTTTTTGCCGATTATTCCAAGTGGTCCAGTTTCTGTAATGTCTGGCTTCTTTAAAGTCCATTTGCCTACTTTTATAGCAGGTAATTTTGTGGGCACTTTTATTAAGTCTTGTTTATATTTATATATTGGTTTTACTGGCGCTGATTTTTACGAAAAATGGTCTGGCGGATTAGCTACGGCTGAAAGTTATGTTCAGTTTGGACTTGTAGCCTTAATTGTCGGTGGCATAATTTGGTATAAGTTTTTTAAGAAAAAAAATAATTGATATATTCGATATAAAATTAAGTTTGTTTAAATACTTTGATAAAAAAATGCTATGGAGTTCGAAACAGAATATTTACAAATTCTCAAGAAACTAGAAAATATAGAGGTTAAAAATTATCAAAAGACTAGAAACTACTTAGATGGAGAGGTTAGTTTTTTGTCTCCTTATATTACTCATGGAGTTTTACCTTTAAAATTTGTTGCGGATTTTGTAATTCGTAAATTTGGACTTAAAGGTCCAGGGAATGCAGAGCATTTTATTTTTCAGTTAGGTTGGCACGAATATTTTCAAAAAATTTGGTTAGACATTGGTGATAAAGTTTTAAGCCCAGTAAAAAATCCCCAAAAAAGTGTTGAGTCTTTATTGATTGGAAAAAACCTTCTAGAAGCAAAAACTGGTATAAATGTGATTGATGATTCGATCTTGAATTTGTATAAAAATGGATATATGCATAATCATGCTAGAATGTGGACTGCTTCGATTATTTGTAACCTACACAAAACAGGATTCAAAGCACCTGCAGATTGGTTGTTTTATCATTTACTTGATGGTGATATTGCTTCAAACTATTTGTCATGGCAGTGGGTAGCAGGAACTTTTAGTTCCAAAAAATATTTATGTAATCAAGAAAACTTAAATAAATATTCTAAGTGCAAACAGTTTAATACCCCAATAGATAAATCTTATGAAGAAATTGCTGAAATGGTTGATGATCCTAACTATTGCTTAGATTTAGGTCAACGAGTTGAATTGGAATTGCCAGTTTATATTCCGGATCTGCCTAAGCTTAATCTTGATTTAACTGGCTTAAAAGTGTCCTTATTTAGTATTTGGACTTTAGATCCAAATTTTGCAGTAGATGATGAAAGTCAAAAAATATTACTAATTGAGCCAGGCTTTTTAACTAAGTTTAAAATGTCTGAAAAACGAATAAATTTTATTTTGAATTTAGCTAAAAATATTCCCGGAATAGAAATTTTAGTTATGGATTACGATCAGTTTGATTTGGAGTTTGCCCTTAAATGTACTCAAGTTAGTGCTAAGTTCCATCCTGCTTGTTCACATTGGACAAATGTAGATTTTACCGAAGCCGATTATATTTTCCCTGATATAAATCCACCTTTTAGAAGTTATTTTGACTTCTGGAACAAAGCTAAAAAATACTTAGAAAAAGAATATGCGAAAACAAAATAATAAGGAGACTAAAGTATGCAAAAAATGTAATCGTCCCTTTGAGAATAGAAAAAAATGGCAGTCTAGAGGTGTTTGGGATCAAGTTTTATATTGTTCCGAAAGATGTTGAAATGCTAAAGATTAGAGTAAACTTTTAAATATGTTAGTCAGTACTTGTTTGTAATCTTCTTTACTTGATTCTAAAGTTGCAAATAATGGATTTATAATCTTTAAGTTTTCTAGTTTAGTAGCCAGTTGACTTACTAATTGCTTGTTATTAGTGATTATTTCAATTTGATAATTGTCTGTATTTAGTTTTAGGCTAAAGTCCGAAGATGCAAGTTGATATTCGTCAAAACTATTCAAAAGTGCTAAGCGAGTTTTATTTGAATACTTTAAGTAGTTTTTATTAAGTGCAACTTCAAACTTTTCTAGTTCAATTTTATTGAGACGATGGGGGACTGTTCTTGATCCGACTTTGTTTTTGCTTGGTTTACCTTTGATAAGCTGTAAAATGTCTTCTCTTGTTGCTTTTTGACTTGGCATGCTTCAATTTTAAAATGATTCTTTAATAATTATATATTATTTATTTTGGATTATAAACTTCGAATTCAACTTGCTGCACTGTTAAAATCCCGCTGACCATAAATGGCCATTGTAATTTTATGGTGCACCCAGAGGGATTTACCCTAAAGGGTATAAACTTCGAATTCAACTTGCTGCACTGTTAAAATCCCGCTGACCATAAATGGCCATTGTAATTTTATGGTGCACCCAGAGGGATTCGAACCCCCAACCCTCGGTTCCGAAGACCGATGCTCTATCCAATTGAGCTATGGATGCCTGTATGCAGGTGAATTTTGCTTAGTTAGCTTAGCTTAATATAATTATTTTGCAATATTTTTTGGTTTGAATCTTTCCCGGAGATTCATACATGGTATTTCGAAATATTTGTACAATAGCAGCGAAAGTGCGATTGAAGTTGTCCAGTAAACAAAAATTTGAGCTAATATAAGGTTATTGCCATTGAAGTATTGACTTAAATTTAAAGTTGGTATTAACCAAAGCTGTATAAGGCTTAAATGGGTTAAATATAGTGAATATGAGATTAGGCTTATATATGTAACCGATTTAGCAATGAACCCCGTGCCAGTTTTAATTTGGCTAAGGAACGGAAGTAATAATGCAGTACCTATTGCAGCTAGCGAGAATGAAAATACGCTAAAATAAATGCCATAGCCGTGTAGTTGGTATATACTTATTAATCTAATTGCAATCATTATAATTAGACCAACTATAAAGTAGGGATATTTGTATTTAACCCAATGATCTCCGTAATAAAAATGGGCGAATGCAGCTAAAACTCCATACATTAAACTGTCTAGTCTTGTAAGGACAGTTTTTCTGAAATTATTGTCCCACTCAATTATATCAGTAATGTTTAAGTTAAGATGTAGATTGTAGCGATAAATTGTAATTAAGATTATAAAAACAAAAGCAGCGTAGAAAACTGATTTTTTTGGACTCATTTTAAAGATTCCAACTAAACTAAATAAGGTGATTGGCGCTAAAATATAAAACCATTCTTCAATGGCTAGACTCCACGCTTCCGAGAAAAATTCTGGATGGATTGTATTTATATTTTGTATAAATAAGTAATATTTTATATATTCAGAAAGGTTAAATTCTGATTTAAAAACGTAAAATATTAGAATTAGTATTGTTAATATTAAAAAGTATAGTGGGATTGTACGAAGCCATCTTCGCATCCAAAAGTTTAGAAGGTTAGGTAAATTGGCTTTTTGGGTTTCTAGAATTTTAATTAAAATGCCCCCAATTAAATATCCGCTTAGAATAAAAAAGATGGATACTCCATCAAAAATAAAATAACCTTGAATATTTCTGATTTCTTCAGGTAAAAGCATCCCACCATGGGCAATTACAACAAATAATATTGCTGCGGCTCTTAAGATGTCGAGTCCGAATATTCTCTTTGAGTCTATTTCTAACTTAAAAATTGATTTTAGCATTTTAATCACCGATAACCTCTTTTTTTATTTGTAAATATAAAAGTGTGCTGCCGATTAGAATGATTCCAATGAAGATTAGCGAGATTGGCCAGCCGAATGTATTTGCAAAGTACTTTTCTGTAATTTGGATTAAGTATCCAATAAAAAAAAGGATCGTTGGAAAAAGTATAATTTTACGTTTGGTAATTAGGCTTAAATATAGGAATGCAACTAGTAATAATAGGTATATAACTTCAAACCCAATGTTGAAAATGGAATTTAGGTATGAGTTCATCATTAAATCAAAAAATCCGGTTAGTACTAATGTTGATCCGACTAAATAAAAGAATCTAGTAAAAGGAATTTTTTGTAATTGAGCATAATAAAATCCAACTAGTAAATTACTAATTCCCAAGGTGATAGTTAAGTATTCGGCAACATTTAGGTACTCAAAATTGGTAGGGGTGTATTGGTTTATTAGTGCGAATAGACAAAGAATGAAATAGTTTAAGTATCCAATTACTAAGAATTGAAAAATTAATTTTGGTTTGTAGATGTTAGCGAAAATGTAATGTAATGTGAGGATTCCAAAAATTATTGTAGTTGAGATTACGCCGTATGGTTCAAGAAAATTAAATTCAAAGGCAGTTACAAATAGTCCTGTAGGAATTAGTGCGATCGAGATTAAATGTAATATATTGCTTAGTTGTTCTAATTTGTTTTCTTTTTCTAAAATAAGGGCAGCAAAGTAGCAGCTTATTGCTAGTCCAAGAGTCATTCCAATTCTGCCTACAAGGTTAAAGATTCCCCAATTCATTTGCACAAAAAATACTATTCCCATAAATAATATTAATCCTCCTAAATATAAGATTACTGTGGATATTTTGTTCTTAGATTCTTGGGTGCTGGATTGGTTTAAAGACTTGTTTTCGAATAAGTTTAAAATTTCTTTTTTATCTAAATTATTTTCAGCAATCAATTGATTGATCTTTTTAAGAGCGATTGATTTGTCTGTATTTGGAGTCATAAATTTAGGTTTGATTATTCGATTATATGGATTTTGAAATATTTAGCTTTTTAAGCTACTCTGTTATCCAGCCAAAAAATTTAAAGTTATAGTAATCGTACCAATTTTGTCCATTCGGTGATCCTAAGAGGTCTACTCGTTTAGAGAATGCTCCTTTAGTTATGTAACCTGTACCGGTATTGTTTTCCATTCCGTAGACAAAAAATAGGGGGAATTGTACATAGCTCTGTTGTGTTTTTAATGTGTATCCATCTGGTGAAGTTTTTTCGTCTATAATACTTAATTTTGCGACTTCTTCGTAAGTTATTTTAATATTTGTATTAGTTTCAGTATCATATTTAAAGAATTGAACTTGTTCTAAAGCTGATTTAATTGTTTTAATATCCATTTGAGTTATGTCAGCTAGGATTTCATTTTCTGTTTGAACTATTTTTTTATCTATAACTTTATAGGATTGATTTATGTCGATATATATCCCTGAATTATTATTGTAATAGGCATAAACAAAATTATGCTTAGGTTGAATAAAACTAGCTGGAATAATTGTAGCTAAGATAACTGAAAATAGTAAAATCAGAGGTAATGCTAAAGCTAAGTGTAATGAATATTTTTTTAAGAATTTTTGCATTGTAATAATTGTTATCATTGCTAGTTGGATTGTAAAGTTAACTTCGCGAAATGGCAACGAAATGTATAAGAATGCGTTTATGGTGCACCCGACAGGAGTCGAACCTGTGACTTCAACTTCCGCAAAGTTGCGCTCTATCCACTGAGCTACGGGTGCATATTCATGGATTCATTCTTTATTTCCGTTTATTTTTAGCAAGAAACTTTTATTAGTTCAAGTATTCACGCAATTCATCGTGGATCGTTCCGTTTGAAGCTATAACTGTGCTTTCATTACAGTTGAAATCTGTATTATCAAAAGTTGTGATCTTTCCGCCGGCTTCTTGAATTAAAATAATTCCAGCGGCGGTATCCCATGGCTTTAAGCCAATTTCAAAGAAGCCGTCGAGGCGGCCGCAGGCCGCATATGCAAGATCTAAGCAGGCCGAGCCGGAACGGCGAACGCCATGAATAAAGTTTTGGGCTTTAGTAAAAAGTTGAATGGCTTTTAAATAGTCGTTACTGTTTCTGTCTGGTGGGAATCCGGTT
>CALQZM010000006.1 GCA_943349385.1 Candidatus Peribacteria bacterium | reverse complement strand
ATTTGGTTTTGGCTGCTGTTTAGTTTATTAAGCTGGTTGTTTGCTGTTTTGTAGAGAATCCGACGGCGCCGTCGGATTGGGCTTAGATTTCTGTGGTAAATGTAAATCCGACGGCGCCGTCGGATTGGGCAATTGATTGGGCTTTGGATTTGTCTTTTAATTTAAAGTTCGTCTTCATTTCTGCGATTTGGAAATATAAAAAGTAATATTATAGTTGGCATTTTTGCTTTTGAGAATTTTCTTTTCAAATTTCTCTATGTAAGTATGTATATTGACAAGAAAAAGACCTCTTGCGAGGTCTTTTTCTTGTATAGTGTATAAATTTATTTTCTTTCGAAATTGTTTTTTAGCTGCATCCAAGTGAATTGCCACAGTTTAAACATTTGTAGCAGGCGCCGTTTCTTACGGTAATGTGTCCGCATTCGGTACAAGCTGGGGCATCGCCCATCATGTTTTTTAGGTATTCGCTCATTACTGATTCATCTTGATTGCTGGTTTTGTTGTTAACTTCTATTTGAATTGAAGTAAGTTCGTGAGTTTCGGTTAAATTTATTTTGTTGATTACAGTGTCAGCTGCTTCCATTGTACCGGCCGCTTTAGCTGCTTGTAAGACTTTTTCGGCGTTTTCAATATCTTTGGCAGTTATTGATATTGATTTTTCTTGCGGTTTTACATGTACGAAATCTGTTCGGTTTAGGTATTCCATTCCAAGGACTCTGAATATAAAGTCGATGATTGAAGTACAAGTTTTTACGTTTGGATGATTAGTCATTCCACTTGGTTCAAATCTAGTGAAAGTGAATTTATCTACGAATTTTTCTAGTGGCACTCCGTATTGAATCCCAATTGAAACTGCTACGGCAAGAGCGTTTAATAGACTTCGGTATGAAGCACCTTCTTTAAACATATCAATAAAGATTTCGCCTAGTGATCCGTCTTCGTATTCGCCTGTTCGTAAGTGGATTTTTTGACCACCAATATTTGATTCGATTGTAAGTCCTTGTCTTCTGATTGGAAGATCTCTTTTTTGTCCTCTAATTAGCATTGTTTTCATTAAGTCTTCAACTTTTTGTTGAATGCTTATATCGTCATGTACATCTTTAGCGTCTGCTTCTTCGGTTTTAGATTTTGATCCAGAAGAGTATAGAGCTTGAGAAAGTTTAGATCCATCTCGGTAGATTGCGTTAGCTTTTACGCCTAGTTCCCAAGAAAGCATGTATGAATCTTGAATATCTTGGATTACTACTTCGTTTGGCATATTAATAGTTTTGCTGATTGCTCCAGAAATGAAACTTTGAGCTGCAGCCATAATTCTAATATGTCCATTATGATGAATAAATCTTTCACCAGTTCCACATCGGTTGGCACAGTCAAATACTGGTAAGTGTTCATCTTTTAAATGTGGAGATCCCTCAATCATCATTGTTCCGCAAATATGGAATGATGCTTTGTCGATTTGTTCTTTAGTGTATCCTATTTTCTTTAAGAAATTAAAATCAGCTTCTCCTAGTTCTGATTCTGATATTTTAAATCTTTGTAGAATTTCAGCGCTTAAGTTATAAGCTGCAAATACATCATTTAATGAGAATGCTTTAGCTAATTTTTGTTCAAACTCTGCAATTTCGATTTCAGTTAATCCTTTAGCTAGTAAACTTTCGGTATTAATAAATTCTGCATCTTTGAAAGTAAGTGTTCCTAAAACATAGTTCATTATGTCTTTGATTTCAGTGTCGCTATATCCAAAAATTTTAAGAGCTGGTTTTACTGATTGGTTTATAATTTTAAAGTAACCACCTCCCGCTAATTTTTTAAATTTAACAAGAGCGAAATCTGGTTCTACTCCAGTAGTGTCACAGTCCATAAGTAGACCGATTGTTCCAGTTGGAGCAATTACAGTAGTTTGGGCGTTTCGGTATCCGTATTGTTCACCTAGGTAAAGTGCTTCGTCCCAAGCTAGTTTAGCTTCGTTTACTAGGTATTCCGGAGCGTGTTGGCCGTTGATTCCTACTGGTTTCACAGTTAAGTTTTCGTATTCAGTAGCCGGAGCGTTATAAGCGGCTCTTCGGTGATTTCGAATAACTCGTAGCATGTGCTCTTTATTTTCTGGGTATCTTTCAAATGTTCCAAGGACTTTTGCCATTTCGGCGCTAGTTGTATATGAGTATCCAGTCATAATTGCTGATACTGCACCTGTAACTGCTAGAGCTTCTTTAGAGTCGTAAGGAATTCCTGTTAACATAAGAACTGTGCCAAGGTTAGCGTAGCCTAGTCCAAGTGTTCGGTATTCAAAACTTCGTTGAGCAATTTCTTTACTTGGAAACTGTGCCATTAATACACTGATTTCAAGTACGATAGTCCATAGTCGGATTGCATGTTTGTATTCTTCTAATTTGAATTGTTGTTTTTGAGTATCGAAGAAATGAATTAAGTTAATTGAAGCAAGATTACAAGCAGTGTTGTCTAAGAACATATATTCACTACATGGATTTGAAGCGTTGATTCTGCCACCTTCTGGGCAAGTATGCCATTCGTTAATTGTGTCGTCGAATTGCACTCCTGGGTCAGCACACTGCCAAGCAGCGTCGGCGATTTTGTTCCATAGTTCTTTGGCGTCTAATTCTTTATGTGGTTGTCCGTCAGTTCTGCGAACTAGATTCCATTTACCGTTTTCTTTTACTGCTTTAATAAATGAATTTGGAATTCGTACAGAGTTGTTTGAGTTTTGACCTGATACAGTATTATAGGCTTCGCCGTCGTAAGCTGAATCGTAACCAGCTGCGATTAATGCTCCTACTTTTTTTTCTTCGTGTACTTTCCAGTCAATAAATTCTTCGATATCTGGATGGTCTAAATCTAAGCATACCATTTTAGCGGCTCTACGAGTTGTTCCTCCTGATTTAATTGCTCCGGCTGCTCGATCTCCAATTTTTAAGAAAGACATAAGTCCCGATGAGTTCCCACCTCCAGAAAGTCCTTCGTTTGATCCTCTAATTTTTGAAAAGTTGGTTCCTGTTCCTGATCCGTATTTGAAAAGCCTAGCTTCTCGTACCCAAAGATCCATAATTCCACCTTCGTTAACTAGGTCGTCTGCTACTGATTGAATAAAGCAAGCATGTGGTTGTGGATGCGAGTATGAATCTTCTGATTCTGTTAATTTATTTGTATCTGGATCTACGTAATAGTGACCTTGTGATTTTCCGTTAATTCCGTAGCTATTGTATAACCCTGTGTTAAACCATTGTGGTGAATTTGGTGCTGCGAATTGATGAATTAACATGTAATTTAATTCATCTTGGAATGCGTCAGCGTCTTGTTTTGAAACAAAGTATCCGTATTTTTCGCCCCAGTCTCTCCAGCATTTTGTTAATCGGTTTACTACTTGAGCGGCACTTTTTTCTGTTCCAAGGACTGGTTTACCGTGCTCGTCTAAAACTGCTTTACCGTTTTCATCTGTTTGCGGAACTCCGGCTTTTCTGAAATATTTTGAAATCATAATGTCAGATGCAACTTGAGACCAATTTTTTGGGATAAGGCATTTTTCCATTTTGAAGACAACTGTTCCGTCTGGTTCTTTAATTACTGAGTCTCGAAACTCGTATTCTACTTCTGAAAGTGGATTGATTCCTTCTCGAGTGAAAAGTCTGTTAATTTGCAATCCTGTTTGTGTGCCAGTTTGCAAAGTAGATCCTTTTGACTCGCTAGTTATACTTGCGGGATTCATAGTTTGATATTAGTTAATAAATGTGGCGAAACACTACATCTGGTGTGTGTCGCGTGTGAGGTATACAATATAGCCTGTTTTTTGATTTGCTTCAAATTGAATTGAGTTCAGATAAGTTTACCTGAAATTGTTATTTCTGGACTTAAAATAAGAATTTTTGCAGGCTGAATAATGACTCATTTCGAAAATGGCGCAATTAAATCTGGGGGTAGGCAGATTGGATAAAATGGTGAAATTCGCTGCAAGTATTGACTAAATTACAATAAAGATATATTGTCTAGTCTTAACTTTTTATATGCCTGAAGCAAAAGCTGAAATATTGGAGTTTGAACAAGAAGTACCTAAAGATTTAGTCTTATATTCTGGATTAAGTGCTGATGAAATTGATGCTGTATTGAGCGATTTAAAATTAGAACTTAAAACCGCAGAAAAATTATATTCTGATTATAAGGCTGGAATTGATCTTGATATGTATTATGTCCTTGAAAATTTAGATGAAATTTGTGACAAATTAAATAGTTTGCCGGATCGTATTTCTAGAATTGAGGAGTTTTTAGAGATCCGTAGATATTATAAAGTTCCTCGTGATGGTATTAAAAAGCGTGTTCTTGAAGTCCTGGAGCAAGACTTTAATAAGGAATTTGGAGTAAAAGATATTGTACAAACATTGGTTGATGATGGCCATTTTTGGGATTTAGTAAATGATTTATCAAAATATATTCACCCTGATATAGTAACAGTATTAAATGAGGATGCATTATTAAGAATTTCTGATATTAAAGATCTCGCTGGTTTAATTTCTTATTTGGCCGCCTTGAATAACCAGGTGAAATGCAGAAAAGTTAAAAAGAGTGAAATCGATATAATTATTAATAATTTAATTGTTAGATTAGATTTTTATTACGGTGAACTTGATAGGTATATTCGTAGAGTAGTTCGGCATTTTTTGAAAAATTTTAGTAAAGAATTAATTAATTCAGCACGATGTAAATTTGATTCTTATAAACAAAGCGGACACATTAATTCTGATCGTGAAGTTTTTAATATTGAGTTGAAAGACAAACGTACAGGTATTACATTAAAGTATGAGTACAGTATTGAGACTTGCACGGAATCTATTACCTATTACATTCCTCAGATTGGTAAGACTGTAAATAGTGATTTTGAGTTGGTTGGGTAATTTTTTTCTTTTTACATTAGTTAAGTATTTAAATTTGATTACTATATAAATAAAGCTAAAATCTTTAAGTATTTTCTCTTTTTTATTTATATGAAATTTAATTTTTTAGCAGTTATATTATTAAGTCTGTTGTGCTTTCAAGCTTAGTAATAGCTTTGTATAGGTCTTTCAGTTCTTTAGTTGTTTCGATTCTCATGTGACTTAATGTTTTAACACACTAAAACAACAGATTTTATATAATGCCTGTTCTAAGCATATTTTTAAGTTCTTCTGGATTTCGTTTTTTAATACAAGCAATTAATTTAGCACTAATTGAAATGTAGTTTCTAAATAGATCATTTGGATGTTCAGATGCTTTCTTCCTAATTCTTAAAAGTAAATTTCTGAACAATGTTTGAATTTCAACATCTGTTCTTATGAAGTTATCGAATGCGGAATCTCCTGTAAGACTTCCTAGTCGAACAAAACACTCATCATATATTTGATCTAAAATTTGAAGTACTTGGAATTCTTTGAATTTCTCGGCTATTTTGCTTCTTTCTTTAGTAGTTATTCCTTTTCGATCCAATGCTCTAGCTAGTTTTTGTTTATCGTATATTCGTATCTCCACAAATGTTCCATGTGGTGCAAGTCTTACTTGGTCTTTAGGTCTAGGTATAAAGTTTGCTTCTGGATGAATCGGGTAGACTCCAGCATCTATTAAACTAGGAATTACATTTGTTACTTTGTTGAATCTCAGTTTTTTATTTTCTAGGTCATCAATTTTTCGCATTACTTCGCCCCAGTTTATTTCTTCGCCAATTGCTGCTACAATTTCTGAATTATGAGCACTTGCAATGTCTGTGTAGGCATCGGTTGGAATTCCTGACGCAATTTGTAGTCTTTTTCTCGTTGCTGCAATTTGATAATATCGTTCGTTTATTTCACTAATTTCCTCCATGGTACTTGGATCACCTTCGATATGTTCAGTCATACTTACTGGACTTCCATTCGTTACATTGAAGTTGTCTTCCTCTTTAACTCTTTGATCGTAGTGGCCTATTGCTGTTGGAATGTGTTCTGGTGAAATATATTTTGCTAGTTCAAATTCTAGAACTTTTAATTCAGCCCAAAATGGCGACAATAGCGATCCTCCTATTTCACGTGCAAAAGTAAGCCCTTTGTTATGAACTCTGTACCAAAGTTTTGCCCAATAATCAGGTTTATTTGGCAGATCTATTCTGTATAAGATTCCTTCTTCTCTTTCTAAAGTTGGTTCTTTTTCAGCTAACCTGCTTTCTGTATGTAATCTTAGGTCTACCATAAGTTTATATTGGAGCTCGTAGCTTACCAATAATTTCTAAACATGTCAATGCTGCTGAAATGTTTCAGTACTTCTGATTCCCGATGTTTTATTTGAAGTTTCTATACTGCAGCTTCTCTCTCTGCTTTTTCTTTAGCTAATTTGTCTAAATATAGTCCCCTAGCAATTCGTAGTTCTGGGTCCACGCTGATCATACTTTCTTGTGGCATGATTTGCCCTTGGTATTTAGAGGTAGATTTTGCATAGTATGGAACTTCGGCTTCAGAGCTCATAGTTTCGAATGCTAATTGGCAAACTCGCATTCCTGGGTAAAGGGCCACTGGCATGCGGTTGATGTTGGTGATTTCGAGGGTGATAGTTCCTTCGAATCCTGCGTCTACGAATCCGGCTGTAGAGTGAACAATGATACCAAGTCGTCCAAGTGAGCTTCGACCTTCTACACGAGCTACTAAGTCATTGGCGATTTTAATTTTTTCGTGTGTGACAGCTAATACGAATTCTCCGGGTTGAACAATGAATGGTTCTCCTTCGTTTTCGATTGTGATTAGCTTAGTCATGTCTTTAAATCCTTCTGGATTTAGAGGATCTAAGAATGGAACTTTGGCGTGTTCGTAAATTTTGAAATGTTTACCAAGTCTAAGATCCATTGATGAAGCATTAATATTGATGAAATGATCATCTTTTTCTGATTCAATTACAATGTGTCCGTCTGCGATTTTTGCTTTAATATCTCTATCTGAAAGTATCATTATTTTCTATTTTTTAAATAATAGTCGACTAAGTTTACTGCTTCTCCAATGTATGATTGTGGAGTTAGGGCTAGTAAATTATTTTTTACTGTCTCTTCTAATTCTAATTTTTTAATAAAATCCTGTAAATCTTTTAATGTAATTTTTTTACCTCGGGTAAGTTCTTTTAATTTTTCGTATGGTTTTTCGATTCCGGCAACTCGCATGGCAGATTGAACTGCTTCGCCTAGTACTTCGGGATTTTGGTCTAGTTCTGCATTTAATTTTTCGTGGTTTACTTCTAGTTTTTGGACTCCTTTAATTAGACTTGCGACGCTTAAGAAATGGTAGCCGAATACTAGTCCTAAATTTCTAAGAGTTGTTGAATCGCTTAAGTCTCGTTGCATTCTTGAAATGGGCAATTTAATGCTTAAGTGTTGAGCTAAGGCGCTTGAAATTCCTAAGTTACCTTCGGCGTTTTCAAAATCGATTGGGTTTACTTTGTGAGGCATGGTAGATGATCCAATTTCGCCATCTTTTAGTTTTTGCTTAAAAATATCACGACTAACGTAGCTCCAAGCGTCTCGGGCGAAGTCTATTAAAATAGTATTGATTTGAGTTTGGTAGTTTAAGAACTCTGCTAAATTGTCGTGTGGTTCGATTTGAGTTGTAAATAAGTTAGGTTCTAGTCCTAATTCGCCTAGGAATTGTTTTGATATTTCGATCCAGTTTTCGTTTAATCCCGAAGCCGACATTGCACTGTGATTTCCTACTGCTCCGTTCCATTTGCCGGTAAATTTGAACTCTTTCATTTTGGTTAAAATAGTTTCGAGTCTAGCTACAACGTTAATTATTTCTTTACCTAGAGTTGTTGGAGTTGCAGATTGTCCATGGGTTAGTGATAACATTGGAGTTGTTTTTTCAGTTTCGGCTAAGGCTACTAAAAGTTCAATTAATTGATTGATTTGCGGTAGGATTTTGTTATGGAATCCTTCTTTAACCATAAGGGCGTAAGCTGTATTATTGATGTCTTCTGAAGTGCAGCCTAAATGCACGAACTCTACTAAATGTTTTAAGTTAGATGGCTCAAGTGCTTCTTTAATATAGTACTCGATTGCTTTTACATCGTGGTTGGTAGTTTGTTCGATTTCTTTCACTCGTTGCCCTGAAACAATATCGAAATAACTTTCTACTTCTCTAAGAAATTTTGTTTCAAGATCAGTTAGTTTGTTTGTGTTTGGGAGTTTTAGATTGTTGGCCATAAATATTAGCCACTCAATTTCTACTCTTACGCGGTACTTGTTAAGTCCGAACTCTGAATAGTAGTCAGCTAGATCTTCGACTTTGCTTCGATATCTACCGTCTAATGGGCTAAGGCTTAAAATTGGATCTATCATTATTATAAGTTAAAATGTTTTTTAAGATTTTGGTCGATTCTAGTTGTTACGTCCCCTACTTCTGAAGTAAAAGATTGTCCGGTAATTTTTTCGTAAGCTTCAATATATTTAATTGCGGTTTCAACTCTTACATCATCTGGGATTTCTGGAACTTTTCCTTCGCCTTTGTAACCTGTTTTGGCTAACCATAATCTTAGGAATTCTTTATTTAAGTTTTCTGGTTCAAGTCCGGCTTTAGTTCTTTCTTCGAAAGTTGCGGCAATGGCGAATCTTGATGAGTCTGGCGTGTGGATTTCGTCGATTAGTACAATTTCGCCGTCTTTGGTTCGTCCGAATTCGTATTTAGTGTCCATTAAAATTAAGCCGTTTTTAGCGCATTGCTCTAATCCGAATTCATAAAGTTCTACTGATTTTTGGGCTAAATAGTCGTAGTCTTCTTGGCTTAGGATTCCTTGGCTAATAATTTCGTCACGAGTGATTCTTTCGTCGTGTTGGCCTTGTGGGGCTTTGGTGGTTGGAGTAACTATTGGTGCATCAAGTTTGTCGTTTTTGTTAAGTCCGTCTTTGAATTGAATTCCATAAATTAGCCTTTCGCCTTTTTGGTACGAGCTCCAAATTGAAGTATCGGTGCTGCCTGTAATGTAGCCTCTTACTATAAATTCAATTTTAAGTGGATCGCATTCGATTCCGACAACTGAATTAGAATCCGGAGTTGCTACCACGTGGTTAGCGATAATATGTTTTGTTCGTTCAAACCAGAAGTTTGAAGTTTGAGTAAGAACTTCACCCTTGAATGGAATGCTTGTTATGTTTCTGTCGAAAGCAGATAGTTTGTCGGTTGAAATTAGGACTCTAAGTCCGTCTGGAGTACTATAGTTATCTCGTACTTTGCCGGCGTATTTTCGGCCAAGGTAATCAAAATTAGTGTCAATTAGAGTAAACTTTAATTGTTGTAGTAGTGATTCTTTTGAGAGCATATTCAAAATTATATGTTACTAAATTTATAGCTTATTTTTAAAAAAAATGCTAGAGTCGGCATAAATATATATTTTTTAAGTAAAAATTTATGGACTCTGCCAAGTATTTAGCCTCTTTAGGTCGTGGTGTTGCAATTATTGGTTCTCAGTGGGGCGATGAAGGTAAAGGAAAACTGGTAGATATTCTGGCTTCTAAATATAGCACTGTTGCCCGTGGAACTGGTGGAGCTAATGCTGGCCACACTATTGTAGTTGAGGGTAAAAAGTTTGTATTTCACCTATTACCGTCAGGAATTCTTTATAAAGACAATATTTGCATTGTTGGTAATGGATGCGTAATTGATATAGAAACTTTACTTAAAGAGGTCCAAAACTTAAAAGACAATAATATCGAAATCACTAATAGACTATTTGTTTCTGATCGTGCCCACGTTGTTTTTGACTTTCATAAAGAAATTGATGGTTTTCAAGAAGATCAAAAAGGTGATTCTAAAATCGGTACAACAAAACGAGGAATTGGTCCTACTTATACCGATAAAATCTCTCGAAGCGGAATCCGAATTGCAGATTTATACAATACTGAAGTACTAACTTCTAAACTTACTAGCTTACTTGCTCGAAATAAAAAAGTTTATGGTTTTGAAGCCAACTTAGATGAATATCTAGTTAAGTATCAATCTTTGGCTGCTGAAATTAAACCATTCGTAACTGATACTGTGGCTTTACTTCATGCAAAATATAACGAAACTAATTCGGCAGGTGTCTTATTTGAAGGTGCAAATGCTACTTTCTTAGATATTGATCATGGAACTTACCCATATGTAACTTCATCAAATGCAACAGTTGGCGGACTATTAGCTGGTACTGGATTCCCTCCTACTTATATGACTAACGTAATAGGGATTGTTAAAGCCTATACTACACGTGTTGGTGCTGGACCTTTTGTAACTGAACTATTAGATGATTTAGGTGAACAAATTAGAGCTCAAGGTCATGAGTATGGTTCTACAACTGGACGACCTCGAAGATGTGGATGGTTTGATGCTTTTGTAGTTAAAATTTCGAGCCAAATAAATGGATTCACAGAATTAAACCTAACTAAGTTAGATGTTCTTAAAGGAGTTGGAGCGCTTAAAATTGCTACTGCTTATAAACTAAATGGTAAAAATTTAAGTTCGTTGCCAATGTTCGATTCTGAGTTCGAAAATATAGAAGTAGAGTATATTGAAATGCCTGGATTTGATGAAGATATTTCTAATGCAAGATCTTTCGAAGATTTACCACTTGCTGCTCAAAACTATGTTCTAAAACTAGAAGAGTTAGTTGGAGTAAAAATCGCTTCGATTGGAGTAGGCCCAGGTAGAGATCAAATGATCTTTAGATAATAAGTTCTCTAAGTCAGAGTTACTGCATTTGTTTTAATCTTTTGATAGGCTGTTTTAAAGTTGTCGTTAATAATTGCTTTTTCAGCCTTTTGTTTGTACTTAATTCCTATTTTGTTATAAATCGTACTTCGCAAAAGCTCGTTGCAAGATTGTAGGCATTTTTTATATTCATTTGTATTGAAAAGTATTTTGATTTGTCTCTCTGAATCCTTTTCGAAAACTACTTTTTTATTTTTGTAATAGTCGATAAGTTTTTTTTGACTATCAACAAGTAGTTTTTGAATTTTCGGATAAGTTGGATCGAAGTCATACAGATTTTTTAAAAATTCAAAAATTTTTGGTATATCAGAGGAATTTAAATATTTAGAATTGGATTTAAGTTTGTCGTCAATAATTGTTCTTTTAACTTCTGTTACTAATTGTTTAAAGGCTGGATTTGGGTCTTTGCTAGCTGAAATAGTATGTTCAAGGAATTCTAAGGCTTGTTTATATTGTTTGTTTTGAATATTAGTTATAACAGTTTGTTTAATATTCAGAAATTGATCTTCATTTTCTTTTTCTAATTGTTTGGTGTAGAGGTTGTATGCTTTTTTGTTTAATTGTTCTAACTTTTCGTAGTCTGGAGCAAATTTTTTGATTTCTAAATAAGCGTTTAGTAGTTCTTTATATTTTTTTTCTTTCCAAAGATGCTCAACTCGCATAATTGCTTCATCAATCTTTTTTAAATTATTACTAAGTATTTCTCTCTTAATTTTATTTAATAGATTAATTGCGTTATTGTCTTGGGTATTGTAAATAAGATAATTATTTAAAGCGTTATAGGCATCGTTAATACGCCCTGTTTTGTAGATATTCGTAATATTTTCGAAACTTAAAATTTCTTGATTCATAATTATATATTTAATACTTGAAGTCGTTTTTCTAGTTCTAGGAGTCTGTTTTTACTTTCTTGTAAATTATTTTGTGTTTCTTCGACTATTTCTTTAGGTGCATTTTTTACATAACTTTCGTTAGAAAGCCTGGCTTCAAATCCGCCAATTAATTTTAAGGTAGATTCAATTTCTTGTGATGTTTTATCGGCTTCTGCTTTGAAGTCAATTTGTCCTTCTAAGTGCAAGTACAATTTTAAATCTGATTCAATCATTGTTAAACTGGCTTGATTTACTTTTAAATCTAAGTCGCTGCTAAATTCAATGTTTGCAAGTTTGGATAGTTTTAAAATTAGTTTTTTATTTTCGACTAATGAGTTTAATTTGTTTTGAGAAAGTACCGTAATTGTTAAATCTTTTTTTGCGGCTAATCCAAAGGTAGATTTTTCAGTTCGAATATGTCGAATAAGTTTAATAATTGTATTTAGTTGATTTGATTCTTGGAATTTATAATCTGGATTTGAAATCGGCCATTTTTCTAGAATTAGTTGATTTTTAGTTCCTGTGAAATTAGTCCAAATATTTTCTGTTACAAATGGAATAAATGGATGTAGTAGGATTAGTATGTTTTGTAAAATATAAGAAAGTACTTGTTCGTTTTTTGATTCTTTAGAAAATTCTAGATACCAATCGCAGAATTCGTCCCATAAAAATTCGTAGATAGTGGTACCTGCT
This sequence comes from Candidatus Peribacteria bacterium, assembly GCA_943349385.1. Taxonomy (GTDB): domain Bacteria; phylum Patescibacteriota; class Gracilibacteria; order UBA1369; genus CALQZM01. The sequence continues at coordinate 11,193 of CALQZM010000006.1, read as the reverse complement.
TCTGAAATACTGTATTTGTCTAATTGGGTAGTTACTTTTTCAATTACTTCTTGTAAACGAGTTAGAATCCATTTGTCATGTAGTGCAGTAACTTTATTTAAATCTATTTGGCTAACATATTCAATTTTAGACAAATTCATAAAGGTAAATCTTGAACCGTTCCATAGTTTAGTTATAAAATTTCTAAAACTTTCAATTTTTTCTTCGTAAATTTTAAGATCACGTCCGGCTGTGTTTCCTATTACTAGGCTTAATCTTAGAGCGTCAGTTCCGTATTTGGCTATCATATCTAAAGGATCAATACCGTTGCCGAGTGATTTACTCATTTTTTTACCATTTCTATCTCTTATAAGTCCATGTAAGTATACTTTTTTAAATGGCACTTGTTTTGTTGCGTAGGTTGTCATCAGTATCATTCTTGCAACCCAAAAAAATAAGATGTCGTGTCCAGTTTCAAGAACTGATGTTGGGTGAAACTTATTGAAATCATCTAAATTGTTGGGCCAGCCTAGTCCAGAAAAGGTCCACATTCCCGATGAAAACCAGGTATCTAGAGTATCATCGTCTAAAGTCCATTCTGCCCCTGGTGATTCTGCTTGTACTTTAACCTGGTCACCATTATACCAAACTGGAATTTGGTGACCGTACCAAATTTGTCTAGAAATACACCAATCGTGCAGGTTCTCCATCCAGTTAAAGTAAATTTTTTCGAATTCGCTAGGAATAATTTCTACCTCTTTAGTTTTGACTACTTCTAATGCAATTTCTTTAAGTGACATTTTTTTGCCATTCCAGTCAACTACTGCTTTATCTACTGAAATAAACCATTGTTTTGAAATAAGTGGTTCAATTGCTGTGCTACATCGGTAGCAAACAGATAGGTTATTTACGTAGTTTTCGTCAATTTCATGAATTAGTCCTTTCTCTTGCATTTCTTCGACTAATTTTTCTCTACATTCTTTTACTGGCATTCCTTTGTACTTACCTGCTAGTTCTGTCATTTGGCCTTTTTCATCGATAATTAGCTCGATTGGTAAATCGTATTTTTTGGCTAGATTAAAGTCTTCGAAACTATGTGCGGGTGTGATTGTCATTGCTCCAGAGCCAAATTCTGGGTCAACAATCTCGTCGGCAATTACTTTGGCTTCAATTGGGCCGTTAATCCAGTCTATTGTTAATGTTTGTCCGATATATTCTTTGTACCTAGTATCTTTTGGGTTTACGATTACATATTTGTCTTGGAATTTGGTTTCAGGACGGGCTGTTCCAATTATAAAAGGACCGTATTTAATATAGTAAAATTTCCCTTTATTTTCTTTGTAGGTAACTTCATCATCTGCTAGGGTTGATCCGCACCTGGTACACCAGTTTACAATTCTGTTGCCTCTGTATATAAGTCCGTCTTGATACATTTTACAGAAAACTTCGGTCACTACTTTGTTTAATTCTGGACTAAAAGTGAATTTTTCTCGGCTCCAGTCGCAGCTTGATCCCATTTTTCGTATTTGGTTTCTGATTGTGTCCTTGGAATGATCAACGAAAGTTTCGATTTCTTGTAAAAGCCCCTTGCGACCTAGCTGTTCTCGGGTAATTCCTTTTTCGTTAAGATTTTTTTCGACCCTATTTTGAGTTGCAATTGAGGCGTGGTCTGTTCCCGGAACCCATAAAGTTGAGTATCCTTGCATTCTTTTTTGCCTAATTATTATGTCTTGAATGGCTAGCATGATGGCATGGCCTAAATGTAAGTTGCCGGTAGCATTTGGAGGTGGCATCATTATACTGAATGGTTCCCCTTCTTGGCTTGGACTAAAGCAGTTTTCGGTTTCCCACCTTTGATAGATTTGGTTTTCAAATTCTTCGGCGTTGTAATTCTTAGGTAAGTTCATGGTTTAAAGTCGTTTTTATGGATTTTTACTTGCAAATAATAGATTTTTTCCTTAGATTAGGCTAGACATTTTTTATATTATTTCAGTCATTTTTACTACTGTTCATTCCTGCCTTTAAATAAAGGTCTACGAACAGGCACAATGTAAAGATCGGCGTTAACCCCAAGGAATTATGTCTATTTTAAAAGATCACAATGCTGAGCTCCAAGAGATGCTAAAGCATGCGGTACATTTTGGTCATTACACAAATAAGTGGAATCCAAAAATGAAAAAATACATTTACACTTCAAGAAAAGGTGTTCACGTATTTGACTTACACAAGACTCTTACTGCTTTAGATGTAGCTTTAACTTATCTTCGAGAATTAAAAACTCAAGGTAAAGTAATCCTTTTCGTAAGTACTAAGCAACAAGCTACACCTGTATTAACAAAAATTGCTACTGAATTAGGCGCTCCTTTTGTTACACATAAATGGATACCAGGATTACTTACAAATTACGGAACAGTTTCAAAAAGAATTGGACAGCTTAAAAAGCTTCGAAAAATGAAGTTAGAAGGTGATTTTGACCAATATACTAAAAAAGAAGTTTCAAAATTTGAAAAAGAAATGCAGAAACTTGATCAATCACTAGGTGGTGTTGAGAATTTATCTAAAGTTCCTGACTGTTTATTTGTAGTTGATGTTGTTCGTGATAACATTTGCGTAAAAGAAGCTAATAAAATGAAAATCCCAGTAGTTGGAATTGTTGATTCTAATGCTGATCCTGATAATGTTAATTACCCAATCCCAGGAAATGACGATGCAATCAAGTCTCTTACTTATTTATTAGGTAAAGTTGCTGAAGCTCTTACAATAACAAAATAATATTTCCATATAATTAAAATTAAAAATGACTATTTCATTAGATCAAATTAAATCTTTAAGAGATCTTACTGGAGTTTCTATTACTGCTTGTAAAAAGGCTTTAGAAGAAGCTGGTGGTGATCAAGATAAAGCAATTGAATATTTACGAAAACGTGGTGAAGCAAAAGCTTTAGAACGAGCTGATCGTGAAACTGGTGAAGGTGCAATTGCTTATGCTCAAGCTGATGGTAAGTTAGCTATTTGTGCTTTAACATGTGAAACAGACTTCGTTTCTAAAAGTCCAGAATTTATTACTGCAGCCCAAGAAATTGCAAATGAAATTTTAGCAAAAGGTGCTGAAACTGATTTTACTTCTACTGTAACTGAACTTTCTACTAAAATGGGCGAAAAAGTTGAACTTAAAAGTGTTGCTGTATTAGAAGGATCTGTATTAGGCGCTTATGTACATTCAAATAATAAAATTGCTGCTGCAATTCAATTAGAAGGCGGAACTGAAGAAGTTGCTCGTGATGTAGCTATGCATGTATCTGCAAGTAATCCTACTGTATTATCTCCGACAGAGGTTGATGCTTCTGCAGTTGCAAAAGAAGCAGTTATTTGGAACGATGAACTTACTAAATCTGGAAAACCTGAAACAATTTGGAGTAAAATATTAGAAGGTAAAGAAGCAAAATTCAGAAATGAAAATGCATTATTATCTCAATCTTTTGTAAAAAATCCAGAGCATACAGTAGAGCAGTTTGTTGCTCAATCTGGTGGTAAAGTTGTTAAATACGTTTCTGTAAGAATTTAATTTAAACTAACTTTCAAATTTATAAGCTTACCTTTAAGATAATTCGATATGTTTAATACTATACAAGAAGCAATCGACGATCTGAAACAGGGTAAGCTTATTGTTGTTTGTGACGATGAAGATCGTGAAAACGAAGGTGATTTAGTTGGAATAGCTGAGCTTGCTTCGCCTGAATCAATAAATTTCATGGCTAAATATGGTCGTGGCTTAATTTGTGTTCCAGTTAGTGAAAAAATTGCCAAAAGATTAGAATTGCCTTTGGCTTTAAAAAGTAATGTAGGTGATAATGATACAAATTTTACTGATTCAATTGATCATGTCTCGGTAACAACTGGAATTAGTGCCCATGAAAGAGCCACTTCTATTAAAGAAATTGCTAATCCTCTTACAACTGCCTCAGACTTTAGAAGACCCGGACATGTTTTTCCTTTAATATCTAAAAATGGTGGTGTTTTAGTCCGTGCTGGTCATACTGAAGCTTCTTGTGATCTTGCTAAATTAGCTGGATTTGAAGAAGCTGGAATAATATGTGAAATTATGAATGAAGATGGTAGTATGTCGCGTTTAAAGGATTTAGAGGAATATGTAAAAGTCCATGATCTTAAACTGATAACGATTAAGGATTTAATTGAATATAGGTTTGCTAATGACTGCTTGGTAATGAGTGAGGTCGAAGTTCCTATGCCTACTGATTTTGGTGATTTTAGATTAGAAGCTTTTTCTAATGCTGTAGATACTCACACTCATTTGGCTATTATAAAAGGTGATGTTGCAAATACTGACAAAGTTTTAGTAAGAGTACATTCAGAATGTTTCACTGGTGATGTTTTGCATAGTAGTAGATGCGATTGCGGAGAGCAGTTGGAGGCTGCGCTTAAGATTATCGAACTGGAAGGTGCTGGTGTTGTTTTGTATCTAAGGCAAGAAGGCCGTGGTATCGGCCTAATAAATAAGTTAAAAGCATATAACTTGCAAGATCAAGGATATGATACTGTAGAAGCTAATGAGATGTTAGGTTTTAGTCCTGATTTAAGAAATTATGGAATTGGTGCTCAAATACTTTCTAAGCTCGGAATTAAAAATATTAGACTTTTGACTAACAATCCTAAAAAGATTGTAGGACTTGAAGGTTATGGATTAAGAGTTGTTGAAAGAGTACCTCTGCAAATAAAATCTAAAGTAAATAATCGTAAGTATTTGAATACTAAAAAAAATAAGATGGGTCACTTGTTGCAAGATGAGTAATTCTATTGATTTAACTTTCTTAGTACTAGCTTACAAACAAGCTAAAAAAGGTTATGGTAAAGTTGCTTCTAATCCTCTTGTTGGCGCAGTTTTAGTAAAAGATAATAAATTAATTGAAGTTGGTTATCATGAATCATTTGGTGGTGACCATGCAGAAGTAAATTTATTAAAAAAGGTAAATAAGACAGTGTCTAATGGTGCGACTTTATATGTAACTTTAATTCCCTGCTGTCATACTGGTAAAACCCCACCATGCACCGATGCAATTATTAAAGCTGGAATTTCACGAGTCGTATATGCGTCTGATGATCCAAATCCGTTAATTGCTGGTAAATCTGTACAGATTTTGGAGAGTGCTGGAGTTCAAGTTGAAAAAATCTTTGTTAAAAAGATTGACCATTTAAACAGACGTTTTTTTTACAATATTTCTACGGGTAAGCCTTATATTACTTTGAAAGTTGCAATGACTATTGATGGTATGGTGGCTCTTGAAAATAATCGTAATTCTAAAAATAATATTACTAATGATTTAGCCAGGTCAGATTTGCATAAAATACGTGCAGGTCACGAGGCAATTTTAGTTGGATCTAATACATTGCTGTTTGATAATCCCAACTTGGGAGTTCATGGGACTGAATTTGGAACTGATCCATTTAGGTTTTTATTTACTACTAAGGAATTAGATGTTTTCGATGCAAGTTTTGAGTTCTTTCGGGATTCTCGCTACTGTTTAGTTTCAAGTTATGACGAATTAATTAAAGAATGTAGGAATAGGTCGATTTCTTCAGTTTTAGTCGAGGGTGGTCCCACGGTATTGTCCTATTTTATGAAAAATGGCTATTACAATGAGTTGATTGTCTATTATGCTAATTTTGCTTTAGGAAGCGATAATTTGCCTGCTCTTAAAAGCATTGGTATTAATTCTTTAGCTACAGTTAAAAAGCTGAAATTAGTTGATATAAAGCGATTTGCTGGTAATTATAGGGTAAAGTACATTAACATTTAGCTCTTACTTGATACAATTTGGTTTTCGTGGTATAATTAGTGGTTATAAATAATTAGTAATTAGTGAATCGAATACTTGACTATCTTGGTAGATTACTTGGTATAAATTCAAATGAATTTCAGCCGGTGTTGGCTTCGTGGGGATTGTCTTTTTTGATTAGATTTTCAATCATTATTGGCTGGACTGTTTTAACTGTCTATTTTGTAGTTAATTATGGGATTAATGCAGTTTTGTACTTGTTTTTACTTCATGCCATTGGTGTAATTATTGGTACAATTTTTTTTAGCAAGATTGTAAACCGGATAGAAAAGGATAATTTGTTGATTTTGCTTTCTATGTTGGCTGCGATTACTACTTTTGCAGCTGGTTTTGTTTATGAGTACAGTTTAAATGCTTTTTTAGTGCTTGCGTTTGTTGCAATTTCAGTTTTAATTGGACAGTTAAAAGTAGTTAGAATGCTATTCTCTGAAGAAATGTTTGCTCCTTCACAGTCTTTGAGAGTTTTTCCTGTAATTGAGTCGGCGGAAACAATTGGTATAATTTTTGGTGGTTTGGTTATTTCTAGATTTGCTTATTCATTTTCTGTTCCCCAGTTTATGTATATTTGGTCAATAAGCTTGCTTCTTATTGTGCCCTTAGTATTGACCTATTCTAACTATTCTGTACGATTTCCGTTAGCAAAATTAATGAAATACACACACGATGTTCCTTTAGGGAATTCTAGAATTGCTAACTTTTTTAAAGTATTCTCAAAGTTAAAGTCTAATAATTTTGTGTTTTATTTAGTGATGATAATTGGCTTTCAGTGGATTTTTTCTACCCTGCTTGAATTCCAATATACAAAGGCGATCGAAGAGGCATTGCACGGAGTTTCTTTGGTTGCGAGTGCAGGTGTCGCTAAATTACAGTTTTCAAATGACTTTGCTAAAGATTTAGGTAACATTCAAGCTGGGATTGGTTTATTTGCCTTGTTTTTTCAGTTGTTTATAGCCTCTCGTTTAATGACTTACTTAGGTACTTTTGGGAGTTTATTGATTTATCCTATTGTATTAATTTTTAGTATGGTAGGCCTAGCGACTAGTTATGGTTATGTATCTGCGATTACTACTAAGTTTAATCAAGAAATTGCCAATATTTTACATTATAATTCTTATCATAGTTCGTATTATTTAATTAAGCATAAATTTAGAGGCGTAGTTGCAGAATTTATTGAAGGATTTGCCCGCCCGTTAGGAGCTATTATTGGTACTTTGATTATATTGGTTTTAATCCAATTTCAAGTAAGTAATTTAAACCTTGTAATTTCACTTGTTGGAGCTTCGATTTTACTTTTAATGCTTTTACTTACTGTTAGACTTAAGAAGTCTTATACAGATATCCCGAAATCTGTTTTAATTGATTCTACCTCTGTTAGTGAATTACTAAATGCCTTTGATTTATTAATTCAGAATCAATCAGATGATTTAATCGATTTCTTAATAGATTTATGCAAGTTACGTACAACTGAATTACCTATTTCTTTGTTAAATAAATTTTTTGATTACATTGCTAAGTATAGTGACGAAGAAGTTTTACCAGAGTTAATTGGATTATTTAATGATATGAAAATTAAGAATTCTTACTTACTAAATGCAATTAATTCAATTTTTGTAAGTCACTTTGAAACTATAAAACTTAAGCCCTTCACTTGGAATGCATTACGAAACTTTTACATGAATAGTCTCGATAATGCTAATATTAATGCTATAAACACTGTCCCTTTCCTTATTATTTTCTATTACAAGGATGGAATGATTGAAGATGTTATCCGTTTAATTACTAATAACAATGATCCTGAAACTATCCGAATTTGTTTGAGTTTAATTGACAAAAATAGTGATCCTCAGTTATTGAGATATCTTAAAGAAGTATTTAATGTTGACCCTAAGCATCATGAAGTTATAGACCTATTTGAGAAAATTCTTTCACCAGTAGATTTTGATTCAAAAATCATTGATTTCATTACTTCAGGTAATACATTACAAATAGAAGCTGCCTTAATTTACATTATTAAATCAAATAAGATTTTTACATACAATGAATCTATTTCGAAAATAAAACTTAGTAGTCTAAAAATTACAACTATTAGTTTCTTAGTTAATATAATTAGGTCTTTGCAGTCACCTACAAAGGCGCCAATTTTAACTATTTTCAACAATCTCAGTTATAATGACTTAGATGTAATTATGATGCTTTTAAACAAAATTGGTCGGCAAGATTTATTAATGCTATTAAAAAGTAAGATCGAGGTGACTGTTCATACTAGTATTGAAAAATTATTAGTTGCATCAAGTAAAAATAACTTGAATTTGCATCTTGATAAGTTGAAGCATTTATATTTTTTGCTTGGCAACGAGAAAGAATATTATATAGTTGAAGAATATTCTACTTTAAGTGTTGCCAGTTCGTAGTTAAGTTTCTATAATCATATTTGATTATATTTAACTTTCTGACATGGCTAAACTAGATCTGAATGTTTTAACAAAACTTGATCCTTCCCAGATTTTTCAGGTTATTGAATTTAGAGGACAAATGGACAAAAGCAATAATCAAGAAGTTAGAGATGCTTTGTCTAACTTTATCGATAAGTTTTCTGATGCTAATCTTGTATTTGATTTAAAGTACTTTGAATTTATTAATTCCGAAGGCGTTGGTTTACTAGTTTCATTGCACTATAAGTTAAAAAAGTTAAATAAAAACCTGTTTTTAGTTTCTCCGCAACCCAGAGTTAATGACGTTTTTTCAATAATTGGTCTAAGTAAGATTGTTCCTATTTTTGATAATTTAGAAAGTGCACTGACTAATTTAAAATAATGTCTATTTATAATACTAAAAGAATTTTATTCAAATTTGCTGTAATTAATTCAGTAATTTTTTTAGTATTTGTTTCTGTGTTTCTACTTGAATTTGATAGTTGGATATATTTGGTATTGGCTGCATTATTAGTTTTATCTAATATTTTATTTCTAAATTTTAAGTTTATTAATCCACTTTTTTTAATCACAAAAGAAATTTCTTCTTTATTTGCAGGATCTAATTACTCTAAAATAAATTATAAAGATTTAGATGAATTTGGTTTAATTGCTTCATTTTTTAACCAAGTTACTAAGAATTTAGAAAGTGTTTCCCAGTACTTAAAAGAGGGTTCACGTATGGCTTCTGAGCTTACCTTAGCGAGTCAAATACAAAAAAGTGTATTGCCGAATAACATTCCGATTGTACCTAAACTTGATATAGTGGCTAAAACTCGACCTGCTGAAGAGGTAGGCGGTGATAGTTTTGATATATCAGAGAAAAATGGTTTGTATTATTTTTACATTGGTGATGTAACTGGTCATGGGGCTCCTGCTGGTTTAATTATGATGATGGTGAACACATTGTTTGATGTATTCTTGCCAACTGTAAACGATACAAAAGAGTTGGCAGTAAAGATCAATAATGAGTTAAAGTCTAGAGTTAATTCATCTTTATTTATGACTACCTCTTTTTTTAGATGGGATCCTGAATTAGTACAACTTTACTATACTGGTGCAGGACATGAACACATAATTATTTATAGAGCAAATGAGGGTCTCTGCGAAGTTTTTCCTGCTGGTGGTATTGCCCTGGCAATGGCAGATGATATTTCTGATATAGTTCAAGAAAAACTTATAAAGTTAAATCCACAAGATATAATTGTTTTATATTCCGATGGTATAACAGAAGCAGTTGGTCCTACAGGAGAGTTGTTTGGATTAGAAAGATTAAAGGATGCAGTGACTAAGAACGGTTATTTAGCTAATTCGCTTGAGCTGTTTGAAGCTATATCTGCTGATATACAAGTTTTTACAAAGAATGAACTGCAAAGAGATGATATGACTTTGCTAGTTATAAGATTCTTAAATGATCAAATTTTTAATTCTGATAGGGTTGAAAATTTAGTAAGTACAAAATGGAATGAGTCATAATTTATCTGACTATCAATATAGTTTGCCCCCTGAGTTAATTGCATCTTCTCCTATTGATAATAGAGACGAGTCTAAATTATTAATTTACTCAAAATCTAAAGATCAAATTTTTGAAGATAATTTTTTTAATATTGATAAATATATACCCAAAAAGACCGTTTTTGTTTTAAACAATTCAAAAGTTTTTAAGGCTAGGTTAGTATTTGATTACAACGGTAAAAGCATCGAGATCTTTTTTGCAGAAAAAATCTCTTATAATGAATTTTTAGTCTTAGTAAAACCTGGCAAGTTTTTTACGCCTGGATCCGTTGTATTGTTGCCTGAAGATGTTAGTTTAGAGGTTGTGAATATACTTGAAGACGGTTCAAGAATTGTAAAAATTTTAAACACTAATTTTGATTTGTTTTCATATTTAGAAAGAAATGGTGACACTCCCCTACCACCTTATATAAAAGTTGATGATCCAAATATCTTTAACTTACGATATCAAACCGTTTATGCAAAAAGTTATGGTAGCGTAGCTGCCCCTACGGCTGGACTGCATTTCACTAATAGTCTAATAACTAAACTAAAGGCACAAGGTGTTGAATTTTTAGAGGTCACTTTAAATGTTGGTTTAGGTACTTTTAAGTCTGTTAAAGCTAGTAATATTTCTGATCACTTAATGCATTCTGAGTCTTTTGAACTTACTAGTGATGTAGCAAAAAAATTAAACTTCTTTAAAAATAATGATTACGCAATAATCCCGGTTGGTACAACTTCTCTTAGAGCATTGCAGTCTAGTTATGATTCTATATCTAAATCGTTTGTAGCAAAGACAGCCAGCACAAATATTTTTATATATCCTGGTTTTAATGATTGGATAATTGATGGGCTAGTTACAAATTTTCATTTACCTGAAAGTACTTTGATTATGTTGGTAGCTGCGTATATAGGTCTGGATAAGACCTTAGATTTGTACGAATTTGCAGTAGAAAATAAATATAGATTCTTTAGTTTTGGTGATGCCTGTTTGTTTTTAGAATGATTAATACCAATTTGGTATATATATTGGCTTATTTAGTGAACTTATTTGTTTTAGTAGTTCTATTTGATCAATTGATATCTTACCTAAGTATAACTCCTCTAGTTTACCTCCGTTTTTGACAAAATTATCAATTTTAATAGCTCCTCTAAAGTAAATTGCTTGTTTCGCAATCCCTCCTAAAAGTGAAGTATCTTCTAGTCCTCTTTTTACTTTTGTAACCATTTTTATTGCGCTAGTAGTGTCGAATCCATTTCTTCTTAAAATTTCGACTGCATTCGTGAATGAATTATTTAAGGCTATATCTGTTGCATATAGATTCCCTGAGGCAAAATAATTGTGCGGTTGAAGCTGCAGAGCAAGCTCTTGATTATATATTGCTAAGCCT
>CALQZM010000005.1 GCA_943349385.1 Candidatus Peribacteria bacterium | reverse complement strand
TTCAACCACTCCATACTTAAAATAACCCATTCCATTTTTTTCTTCTTTTTTCATGGTTAAATAGTTTCGATTTCCGAGAACTCCCATACTGTCTTCCCAAGTGTCCCAAGCTCGAATTTCAGATCGTACATATATGCTATTTTCGAGGGTTCTTACCATAATTGGAACCATCGCAATTACTAAAATTAGACTCCAGAAAATCATTAAGTACCCGTTTCGAAATTCCACAGGATTTATATCTGACTTACAAACCTTTGCCGGCAACGTTGGATGCATTCTCATAAATCAAATTTATATATTAAAACTTTACTCTTTAAAATTCCTGAAATCATCCAGATTTTATAAATTAAAATACGAAAACTACATTCCACAACATATTTTTTAGTAAAATTTTTCAAATAGCTATTTAGCTGCTACATTACTGGAAACATTAATCAAATTATTTATGAGCTTTTTAAGTAACCTAACTTGGAGATACGCTGAACAACACTTTGATTCAAATATGCAAGTATCCAACGACCATTTACATCAAGTTTTAGAGGCGATTAGATTTGCACCTACATCATTTGGGTTACAACCGTTCCATGCTTACGTAGTCAACAAACCTGAATTAAAAACTCAAATTAGAGCAGCAGGATATAATCAACCACAACTAGAAGAAGCCAGTCACTTAATTATTTTTACATCAAAAAATAACACCCTTGAACGAATTGAAGAATACATAGAATTAACCTCAGACGGAAATCCAGAAGAAAAAGAAAAATTACAAGAATATAAAAACATGATGACAAGATCCTTAGGAAAACTAACTAAAGAACAAGCACATAATTGGGCTAAAAAACAAGTCTATATAGCTTTAGGATTTGCACTTGCAGCTTGTGCGGAACTACAAATCGATTCATGCCCACTTGAAGGATTTATAAATACTGAAATCAATAAAATATTGAATTTACAAGACACTGAAGACTCAACAGTTATACTTGCTATTGGATACAAAAAAGATATGCCGCATCGTCCTAAAGTAAGATTCCCGGAACAAGAACTTTTTACCCAACTATAAACATTGCTCACTCTAAATAATAGTAGTTTGAATAAAAACCACTATTATTTTTTGAGTAACTTAACTGCTAACCAAGTTGTCAAAGGTACACTTAGTACTAAAGCAATACTTCCGGCTAAAGTTCGTAAAATTTCTTCTGCAATAAACTCACCGTTAATTAAACTCCAAATCGGCTGAATACCATCTTGTACAAATAAAATAAATAGCGGCATCGATGCTCCAGCATAAGCCAATACTAAAGTGTTTACTAACGCCGTGATATGTTCTTTTCCGACTCTAATTGCACTCGCATACAAATCTTTGTCCTGTATTTTAGGATTTGCTTTTCGCAACTCGTTCACCACAGCAACCTGGGCAGTCGTAATATCATCTAGAACACCTAAGGTTCCAATTATAATTCCAGCCAACAAAATCCCTTTTAAATTAATTCCGTTTCCAGAATCCAGCTGCAAGAAAAACGCCTCTTCAGATCCCATACCTAAAAATCCTCCAAAATTAACAAATAAAATAGATAGTAAACCTACAAAAGTTAATGTCGAAACTATACCAGCTATCGCAATTGTAGTTTTTTTATTAAAGCCATGACCTAAATACACAGAAACGGTGGCTATTAAAACTGACCCCATAATTGTAATTAATAGCGGATTGTGTCCTATTAAGATTCCTTTAACAATAAAAAATATTAATACAAACACACTAAATCCGAGTCCAATTAAGGAAAAAATTGCATTCCAACCAGCAAATACACAAGCAGCTATAATTAAAATAAAAAATAGTAAGGCAAGTACATTCAATCTGTACTTATCCACGATTTGAAAATCACTTGAATCTGCAGTTTCGATCATATTTATAACCACTTTATCGCCAACCTTAAAACTGTTTTTTAACTGATCACCTACTACAACCAATTCTGCATCAACTAATTGTTTGTTCGATAATTCAACTTTATACTTAAATGTTGTTTCCGAAAATAAGTCATTATTCGATACGGTTTCACCCATATTTTGCACAACTTTTGCAGTAATAAATCCTTGCTCAAAATCAGCATTTGGAGACAAATAAAAGCCAGTCACTACCACCATTGCAGTAAACACAAAGAAGCCTAAAACTTTTGCTTTTAAACTAATCTTAGTCTCATCACCATGTTTATGAGAATCATTACTGTCTGAACGACTTGAGTTAGGTAAAGTTTGATGCATAAAATAATTTTAAGTTTATTTTTGACAATTTTCGCAATATACGGTTGTTCTAGAATTCAACTTAATCTTAGTTAATTCTCTGCCACAAATATAACACGGCTTACCTCCTTTTAGATACACTTTGTGATAATGAGCATAATTACCTTTTGAACCATCCACCAACAAATAATTCGCTACTGACGACCCTCCCATATCAATTGCCATAGGAATAATTTTTAGAATAGCACTATATAACTTTTTCAACTTAAGAATCCCTAGAGTTTTCACTACCCTATCAGGCCTAACACCAGCTTCAAAACAAACTTCGTCACAATAAATATTTCCAAGCCCGACTACAATCTCTTGATTTAAAAATACAGACTTCAATTTCCCGCTCTTTTTTTGCATTGCACAAATAAAAAACTGCTCCGTAAAGGCAACACTATCTGGCTCAAGCCCTAATTCACTAAAATGCCCTTCTAAATCTAACGCCAATTTATCGGGATAATATAATAAATATCCAAACATTCGCACATCATTATAATACAAAAATCCATTTTTTAGCTCGAAAATTATGTAAGTATGTTTATTTGGCAATTTCGAATTTGAATCCTGAATTGGATGACCACCTTTTACTATTATGTTTTCTTTGGACTTATACACCAGCTGACCAGTCATTTTTAAATGTACCAGTAAGACTTTTCCTGATTTAAATTCGAAAATTAGATTTTTCGCCCTTCTTTCTATGTTTAAGACTTCATCTCCTAAAAAAACAGCTTCAAATTCAGCTCTTTTAAAATCCAAAGATTCACGTACAGTGCCTTTACCAGAAACTAATTTAGCTCGCAAAACTTGCACAGAAACAATCTTGTTTCCTTTTAAGCAAGGAACTAATCCACGTCGTAAACTCTCTACCTCTGGCAATTCAGGCATAACAAAGCAATACTTATAGTTTTAAATACTTAGTTACTTAAAACTACCTTACAAAAAGAAGTTTGCCAACTGCAAGAATGCAACGAACCCTAGTACATCTGTTGCAGTAGTAATAAAGATTGTAGCCGAAGATGCAGGATCTTTACCTAATTTTTGCATTAACACAGGAATTAAAGTACCAAAAAGTCCTGCTATTAATAAGTTAAATATTACTGCTGAACCAGCTACTAGACCTAAAACCAAACTATGATTCATGAAGTAAGCAATTACAGCAATAATAACTGCAGTAATAATTCCATTTATAAATCCTGCCGTCATTTCATTTAATACTACTCTAATTAGTTTTGCTTTATTAAAATTCTTTACAGCTAATCCACGAACTACTACTGCCAAAGTTTGAGTTGCAGCATTACCTCCCATACCTGCAACTATTGGCATATAGGCAGCCAATAAAACCATTTTAGATATCGTATCTTCATACGAAGAAACTACAAAAGCTGCTAAAAAGGCAGTGAATAAATTAATGATTAGCCACTTATATCTAAATTTAACTTTTACTTTATACGAATCTTCAATATCTTCTTTTTGGTTCAAGCCGGCAAATTCATAAAGCTTTTTAGCAGTTTCTTTTTCGATCAAGTTTACTATTTCATCAGAGTAAATAATGCCTAAAATACTATTATCATCATCTAATACTACAATTTTATCGTGTTTACTATTTTTATAAGCTTCAATAATTTTTTTAGGGCCGTCAGAATATTTAACCGTAGGCAACTCTTTAACATAAGACGAAAGCGACTCTTTGTCTTTTGAAACCACTAAAGCGTGTCCAGGAATACTACCTTTTAAATAACCTGCTTCAACAATTAGTATAGTTGGAAAACGCCCAGTCTTCTTTTCATATTGTTCTACAATTTTTGAAATTGTTTCAACCGGAGTTGCATGATCAACTTCAATATAATTCAAGTCCATTAGATGCTCTACTCGGTCAGGATCTAAATTTGTTAAGGCAGATAATTTTTCTTTTATATCCTCGCCTAAATCTCGAGAAATAACATCTCTTCGGTCTTTATCAACTGCTTGAATCACTTTACTTGCAGCTTCTAAGTCTAAGTAATGTAAAAATTTAATAATTTCTGCATTACTAATAGATTTTAAAATCTTTTGTTGAAGCCTAACTGGCAGCAATATAATCACAAACCCCCTTTGATTGAACGGAATTTTCTTGAAGATACTCAAAGATTGCCTCTTCTTTAACTCAATTTCTCGAGCTAATTCATGATTATCTAAGCTGATATAAGAATCTTTTGTTAAAGGCATAATACACTAATTAGTTGGATCAATAACTAATAATTATAACACTAAAACTAAAATTTTGCAAACATTTATCTTGCAAAAAGGCTTAAAACTGTATAGACAGAAAAAGTACTAAAAACCTTATAAATTAGGCATTTTCTCTCCTCTACAACACTCCTCAACATTAGTTTTACAATTAATACACTGCCCATGACCATGAACCCAGACTATTTCAAGAGGAATTCCACAATAACCGCATCTACTAACTTTATTATTTTTGTTTGACATAAGGCTTATAGACTGATAGATTTTGACAGCAAATTTACTAAATAATACACTGTCATGGCTAAAGGAAAAAGCATATTCGTAGAGTTTAGATGTCCTGAAACAAACATGAGACTTAAAACTACTACAATCAACAAAACAAAACACAAACCAGCAGACATTGCTAAACCAATATACTCAAAAGCTGTAAGAAAAAGAGTAACTCCAGTTGTAAAAGAAATTAAGAGATCTAAATAATTAGACCTCAATTAGTTAATACTTTAAAACCTTCCGCAAAACGGGAGGTTTTTTTCACATTTAAACTAATATCATAATTTATCTGGCGGCACTCCTAAATATTGTAGTAAAAAATTGGCAACCTCTTTAAACAAAGGTAATGCAGTTACATCAGCCCATTGAGAACTTCGAGGGCGATCTACCTTAACTAAGATTACAAATCGAGGATCATTAGCAGGGGCGAATCCTGCAAAAGTTGCGATTGTGGTACCAGCACCTTCTAAGGGCTTTCCATTTTTATAAGTCTGTGATGTACCGGTTTTACCGGCCACTGAGTAACCAGGTATCCTTGCTGTCTTAGATTGACCTTTGTCAACTACACTGACAAGCATTGCTGTCAAAGTGTCTGCAGTTTTTTTAGAAATTACTCTCCTAACTATAGTTGGCTCAATTTCATCTACTTTCCCATCATTATAGACAATCTTATTCACTAAAGTTGGCTGCATCAAAAGTCCACCATTTGCAAAGGCTGAAAACGCAGTAATCATTTGAATCGTAGTTGTACTTATCCCCTGACCAAAGGCATGTGTTACCAATTCACTTTCAGACCAAGCAGTAAATGGTTCAATGTAGCCCTGTTTTTCATCATCTAGTTGAATATCTGTACGTTTACCAAAGCCATATTTCATCATATAAGTATGAAATAAATTTCGTCCAATCTCTCGACTTACCCAAGCCATTCCAATATTATTTGAAGTTTCTAAAACTCGAGTCATAGAAATCGTTCCGTAATGCTGGCCAAGAGCATTGTCAATTGTAAATTCATCTACTTTAATTGGTCCAGAGTCATTCAAAGTCGTTGCAGGAGTCACACTCTCATCGTCTATTGCTGCAGACATCGTAATCGCTTTAAATACAGACCCAGGCTCGTATAAATCCTGAGCAGCCCGATTTCGATATACCGACGATCCGACTTTATTTTTAAATTTTTCATAATAAGTTTCACCTGTTTCTTCGGATCTAACTGGCAACAATTGTAACTTATCTTCTCTAGCTTCATCGTAAACTAAAAAGGTTTCTTCAGTTTTACCCCGCATAATTGTTTGGACTTTTAGTAACTCCTCTTCAGTTAAAAATATTTCTTCAGTATCTAAGGCAGTCCAGAATTCATTTGGATCAAAACTTGGATAATGAGCCATTGCCATAAACTTACCAGTCTTAGGATCTATAATTAACACTTGCCCCGCATCGGCTCTTGTAGACTCAACAGTATTCTTTAACAATCTTTCAACTTCTAACTGAATTGACCTATCTACAGTTAGATAAATATCAGCACCATCAATCGCAGGCTTAATTAAAGTATCATCACCAACTGTAATTTGTTTACCCATGCCATCTAAGGCCGTTTTAAAAATACCACGAGTTCCGGTCAAAATATCATCAAAGTAAGATTCAATTCCATAGACGCCTCCACTTTGATCCACAAAACCTAACAATTGAGCAGCTAGCTGTTTTTCTGGATAATACCGGTAAGACTTTTCTTCAAATCCAATACCTCTCATATCTTCAAAATTTGCAGCAATCAAATCTTTAATTTTAGCTGCAGCTTCTGGCTCAACTCTAGAGGCCAACACAACATATCTATTTTTCCCCTCAAGCAAATTTGTTAATCTAGAAATTCCTATATCAAGTATAGGCGATAAATTTTTTGCTATTTCTTCAGGATTACTAATTTTAAGCGGATATACAATAATATCTTTATCGGTAATTGCTATACCAGCAATATTTAATTTTCGGATTGCTTCACGCACTGAAGTTGGAGGATCCCTGTAAAGCAAAATTTGAGGACGTGTCTTCTGTGCCATTTTTGTAATAATTTCATCTTGAAACTCTTTTTTTAATTCAGCTAAATCACGTGGCTTCAAAATGTCTAAAATTTCTTGTTCAGTCAAATCTGGAGGTAAAGTATTTCGTTGTTCTTTTAAGCGCAACTCTTCGGCTCTTAAAGCTAAATCCTTATTGAATAATATAGGTGCTAACTTTTCTCCTATACCAGTATGATCCAGTATTAAAGAAGGATCAGCAAAAACTGTATCTAAAGTTGTATTAGTGGCAACTCTAAAGTCAGTATTACTATGGTAATCTTGAATAAAAATTTCACCACGTCGAGGATCAGACTCAGTGTACCCTTGTTGATTAGTCATTGCCTTGCTCATATAATAATCATGCTTGAAAATTTGCAGGTTAAATATCTGCAAAAACAAGATTGCGCCAAAGCCAATAATTACCAACCCCAGTGCAAATACTCTTCTTGAGTAACTTTCTAGTTCGACCATCTAAAACTATTATATCTTAAACTAAAGTAGAGAGATTTTAACATAATATGAAATAAATTCTATAGTGAATATTTACGAATTACGAAAAAGATTAAAGTTAAATTATAGTATTATAGATTTTATGAATAATACAAATATTAAAAAGAAATATAGTAAAAAAGACATGGATAAGCATTTTCTGCTACCAACCAAAAAAGGAAAATAAAACTTAGCCACCACTTTTAAAAAAGAATTATACAAAAAAGTATAACAAAATCCTCTTAAATACCTGTTTTCAACTTTTAAAATTGGCATTTTCTGCTAATATAAGCACATAAATTTAATATTACTTTTCAATGTACGAAAAAACTACCCTAGAAAATGGACTTCGAGTAATCTCTAAAAAACTTGAAAATACTAAAGCTGTAACCGTATTAGTACTAGTAGGCGCCGGATCACGATACGAAACCAAAGCCATAAACGGAATATCTCACTTTTTAGAGCACATGTTCTTTAAAGGGGCAAAAAAATACACAAATACTAAAGAAGTTTCACGAGCCATTGATTCAGTAGGCGGCGATTTTAATGCTTTTACAGGGAAAGAATACGCAGGATACTATGTAAAAGTTGCAGCAGAACAAATCGACATCGCCATGGACGTACTTTCAGACATGATGATCCATGCTAAATTTGATCCAACAGAAATAGAGAAAGAAAGAGGCGTAATTTTAGAAGAATACAATATGTACCAAGATACCCCAATGTATCAAATAGGATGGGACTTTGAACAACTTATTTTTGGTGATCAACCACTTGGGTGGGACCAAATTGGAACTCGGGAATTAATTACAACCGTTACCCAAAAAGATTTTCAAGAATATAAAAACAAACTATATACCCCAGACAATACTATTATTTGTATAGCCGGCAACATTGACCATAAAGACGCTATATCCAAAACTGAACAGTTCTTTAAACTTGAAGATGGTAAAAAAGGTCTAGAATTCACACCATGCAATCAATATCAATCAAACGATAGACTAAAAGTTACCCACAAAAAAACTGAACAAGCACATTTAGTAATCGGATTCCCGTCAGTACCATATAAAGATCCAGAAGAGTGGTCTGCTAAAATTCTAGCAACTATTCTAGGCGGAAATATGAGTTCTAGAATGTTTCTAAATGTCCGTGAAGCACAAGGACTTTGTTATTATGTAAGAACCGAAACCGACGAATTCAGCGACGCAGGAACAATTTCAACCAGAGCTGGTGTAGACACAAAAAGAGTCAAAGACGCAATCGCAGCAATTCTAAAAGAATATAAAGACGTTTTAGACAATGGCGTATCTGAAGAAGAAATTCAGACAGCAAAACAATATTTAAAAGGTAAAATTACTCTAAGACTCGAAGATTCAGAAGAATACGCACACCTTCTAGCTAGACAAGAATTACTTGAAAACAATATTGAATCAGTAGAAGAAATAAACAAAAAAATCGACGCGGTTAGTCAAGCAAGTATACAAAAATTTATTAAGCAGTTCTTTAAATCAGAAAATCTTTACATGGCACTTATTGGGCCTTATGCTGACAGTAATGAATTCAAAGATTTATTAAAATTATAAAATTTAACCAAATTTAATATGCAATTCAAAGGATTACATGAAAAAACATTAGTTATTGTTAAACCTGACGCAGTTCAAAGAGGACTAGTTGGGGATATCGTAACAAGATTTGAAAAAAAAGGTCTTAAAATCGTTGGAATGAAAATGATGAGACTTGATGAAGCAGTACTTCGAGAACATTACTCACATATTGCTGATAAACCATTCTTTCCTGGAGTTAGCAACTTTATGCAACATTCACCAGTAGTTGTACTTTGTTTAGAGGGACTTGAAGTTGTAGAAGCAATAAGACTTATTACAGGAATTACTAAAGCAAGAAACGCCGAAGCAGGATCAATTAGAGGGGATCTAGCCATGAGTGTAGCTTGTAATGTAATTCATGCATCAGACACTGTTGAAAACGCTAAGTCAGAAGTTAGAAGATTCTTTGCAGACGAAGAGTTATTTGACTACTCAAAAAGCGAATATGAATTCGTTTACATTCAAGATGAAAGAGAATCTAATCGGTAATCCGAGTTATCCATTTGTATACTATAAGGGAGTTTTGGGCACAAAACCTTCTCTTATTTTATACTACCAAAGTGGTGTACTTCACATAAAACACCCTGAAGAATGCTTTGAACTTACCTGCCCTCCCAAAATTGCATTAGAATTTTTAGAAGAGCTTTTATCCAATTTACCCAAAAATCCACACCAACAATTAATGGGATTTCTTGGATTTGAATTTGGACTTCAACTGCAAAATATAAAAGTTAAAACAAAAAAACAACAACTTATCCCCGACTTTTATTTTATTCTCCCGAATGAAATTGAGTATTACGACCAAAATTTTAATAGCCTTGAAAAAATTAAAATAAGTCAAAATCCTACTGTAATCGAAACACCAACTTTAACATATACTGAAGCTAAAAAAACAAAATTTGAATCCAACTTAACTAAGCAACAATACAAAAAAAATCTAGAAAAAATAAAAAAATTAATTCTAGATGGTGAAACCTACCAAGTTAATTTTGCCCAAAGATTTCAGGGTACTTCAAAAAAAACTGCCAATCAAATTTTTACCGAACTAAATGAATTAAATCCATCTCCGCATCAAGCAGTTTTACACACTGCCAATTTTAGTATTATCTCAAATTCTCCAGAATCCCTTTTTGAAAAAGTAAAAAACAGTTTAAAAACTTACCCTATTAAAGGAACTCTCAAAGCAGATCAAGATCCAAACATCCTTTTAAATAGCAAAAAAGATCAAGCGGAACTAGAAATGATAGTCGATCTAGAAAGAAACGATTTAGGTAAAATCGCCAAGACAGGTAGTGTAAAAGTTACTAAACACAGATATTTAGAAAGTTACAATAACGTTCATCACACCGTAAGCGAAATAAGCTGTACACTTAAGCCAAAAACCAAATTTAGCCAAATTATTGAAAGTATGTTTCCCGGAGGATCAATTACCGGTTGCCCAAAATTCAGGACTTCACAAATTATTCATGAATTAGAACCTGACCTGCGAGAATATTATTGCGGATCACTCGGTTATCTAAAACAAAATGGTGACTCAAAGTTTAACATTTTAATTCGAACAATATTAAATGTTGGCAATGACTATTATTTTCATTCAGGTGGCGGAATCACTATTCAATCGATCGACTCAGCAGAATACGAAGAAACTATTCATAAAGCTGCTAACTTAATCCGAGTACTCACAAATGAATAACCAAAATCCAGGGATTTACGAAACAATACGATGCTATCAAAATAAAATTTGGAATTTCAACGCGCACTACAATCGCCTACTTAAAGGAGCTAATTATTTAAATCTAAAATTCGACCTCTCAACTGAACAACTTCAAGAATTAATTGAAAAAGAAATTACCAAAAATCAATTTCTTGAATCTAGAATCCGGCTAACTCTAAATAAAGCTGAACTAAAAATTAAATGTACCGAATTAAAAAACGGGCCACTCTCGAATAAATTAGTATCTTACAAAGGAACCAGACCAATCACTGAAATTAAAAACAATGACCGTCTACTCGAAAATAAAGCACTAGCCTATGCCCATTCCCATAGTGCAGTTGATGCCTTATTAATAGATAATCAAAACTACATTACCGAAGGCAGTATAAGTAATTTTTTTATCGTAAAAAATAATACTTTGATTACCCCAAATACAAATATTCTTAAAGGAACTACCAGAGACATAGTTTTAAAATTAGCAAAAAAAATGCAGATACCAGTCCAATTGCAAAATATTCACCTAAATGATTTAAAGGATATTCAAGAAGCATTTATTACAAATGCTATCAAACAAATCGTACCAATTTTTCAAATAAACCAGCAAAAATTATCAATAAATAAAATTACAAGTACGATTCAATTAGAATTTCAAAATATGTATTATAAATTAAAATAATCATGACCAAAATCAATCTTTCTCACGTTAAATTAATGGGAATTATCAATCTGACACCAGACTCATTTTCTGACGGTGGCAAAATTGATAACCTTCAAAATTTTATGCAAGTCGCAGAAAACATGCTAATTGAAGGCGCAACAATTTTAGACTTAGGCGCAGAATCTTCTGGTCCGAATTCTGTGGATATTACTGAAACTGAAGAAGCCGCTAGATTACTACCTTACTTAGAGGCACTAATATCTCTAAAATCAAAATACAATTTTGAAATCTCAATAGACACCTATAAAGGTGCTATAGCCGATCAAGCCCTCCAAATAGGTGCAACTATAATAAATGACGTCACTGGGCTTAGAGGCGACCCTCAGATGGCAGAAACCCTTGCAAAACATTCATGCAAAATAGTTATTATGTACTCTAAAGATCCCTCAGCTAGAACGACCAAAACAGCTACAACATATACAGACGTAATCAAAACCATAACTGAATTTTTTGAAAAACAAATCGCTTATGCCGAAGCCAATGGAATAAATCGAAATCGCATAATTTTAGATCCAGGAATGGGCGCTTTTATTAGCACAATCTCAAACTACAGCTACCAAATTCTTGAACGACTGGGCGAACTAAAATCCCATTTCAAACTACCAATTTTAGTTGGGACTTCGCTAAAATCAATGCACCCATTTCCGCTAGAACAAAGACTAATTCCCTCGGTTATAACTGCTACAATCGGCGCCATAAATGGCGCCGACATCCTAAGAGTTCACAATGTCAAAGAACACTATCAAGCAATCAAAACGCTGAGTTTTGATTAAGGCTAAGCAAATTTGACAAACATCTAAGCCACCAATACACTTACCACCAGTAACTCCAAAATCATGCAAATAACTGTAACTAAAGAATTCGAATTTGACGCCGCCCATCACCTTACAAAATATTATGGAAAATGTGAACGGGTGCATGGTCATACTTATAAACTACTCGTAACAGTCAGCGGAGAATTAAGTAATAATGACATGTTAATCGACTTTATAATTCTTAAAAGAGTCGTCAAAAAATATGTTTTAGACTATTTAGATCATCACGATTTAAACACGCTATTTGAAAATCCTACAACCGAAAAAGTAGCTTTATGGATCTGGGACAAACTCGAAAATTTAGACTCATTATTAATTGAGGAATTAGATGATCCCAACTTAGATGCCGAAATAAAAAGTTATCTAACCAGCACAGAAAACATAGATAAAAGTAATCAAAACAATAAAATAAGTCTTAAAGAAATTAAGCTATACGAATCGAAAACTTCTTACGTAACACTTAGCAAGTAAGCTCGTAACCTAAAATGTCCAAAAATTTAAACAGCCAAATTTTTATAGGATTAAGCACTAATCTAGGAAACAAAATCCAGAATCTTACTAATGCTCAAAATTTAATATCCCAAAACAACATAATGATTCTAAAGAAATCAAAAATTTACCAAACCGAAGCATGGGGACACGAAGACCAAGATGAATTTTACAATCAGTGTATTGAAGTCAGTACAACTAATTCCCCTCAAGAACTACTCCTTAAACTACAAAAAATTGAAATAGAAATGGGCCGAACCAAAGATTTTAAATATGGTCCTAGAATTATTGATTTAGATATTCTATATTTCGGTCAAGAAATAATCGAAACCAAAAACTTAATTGTCCCCCACCCGCATAACAGTAATCGTAATTTCATTTTGATTCCACTTGCCGAAATAGCTCCAGAATTTAATGATCCAACATACAACTCCAGTATTACTAACTTATTAAAAAAATGTCAGGACCAAAAACTAGTAATTGCAATCAAATAATCGGTATAGTTCTTGGAGTGATTATGTATATTAGCTTGACGGGCTGCCAAAAAAACCTAGAAATCAACCAATCTTTACCAACCGCAAAAGTTGAAATTAACAACACAGTTTTTACATTAGAAAAGGTCTCAAACTACAAAGAAAGACTAACTGGATTAATGAATAGAAAAAACTTAAAAGCCAAAACTGGAATGCTTTTTATTTTTGAACAACCTCAAATTTTAAGTTTCTGGATGAAAAACACCCTAATCCCATTAGACATAATTTTCATAGATGAAAACTTAAAAATTATTAATATCGAACCCAGCGTACAGGCTTGCAAAATTACAAATCCAGAACAAAATAATTGCCCCACCTACCTTAGTAGTAGTGAGGCAATGTATGTAATTGAACTTAATGCAGGTGAAACTGATATATTTGAACTAAAATCAGGGCAAACTATAAGCCTCCTAAAATAGGTAAGTTTGCTGCATCTTTCGAAACGAAATTCACACTTCGGTAATCTGATTCCCCAGCATCTTCTCTTAAAGTATAAAGATATTCAGAACTTAAAGCTCCACTGGGCGGACGCCAACATTTTGCTTCATTTGGGACTGGTTCACTTTCTTCAACATCTAGTAATTCACCTGTACAGTCTACATAAAATTTTCTACCACCAGCGTCAGCTGCAGTAGTAAATCTAATAGAAGACATTCTAAAATAGTTAAAATCATATGGTTGAGCCTCGGTAATATTTGCAGCAATTGATCCATCACCTTTAGTTGGAGGATTTCCTAATGCACAACCTACACAGTTTTCTGCCCAGAATCGTCCCACAAATACAATATCGTTATATAATTTACTATAATCTCGTAATAAATATTCTGTCGGAACTCCATTTGCCGACACATCATTTGCCATAGCCACATCATCAACTGACATAAAGCTTTTATCTGCATAAATGTAACCGCTTACTTCTGTAACATCACTAGTTATATATACGTTACCACCTTTACCAAGTTTGTTAGTTAACAAGACTATCGCAGGTAAATTAGCATCTGTAGGTGAAATATTATCATTAATAACTAAATCATATCCGACTAAAATTAATGTTCGCGGCGTAGGATATAATGCACTTGTACTAGCAGCAAAAAAGGCCCTCAAAGTTTGGTAATTAAGCACCTTTCTAGATTCTGTAGTATTTGAAAGCTGAAACATTTGAACTTTCGAATTAGGCCTACAATTTTCAATTTCAGAATCCGAGAGAGTGGTTGAACCATTTTTACAATTTCCAGACAATGGACTAGAAACCGAAACCACATCATAAATATTTTTAATTAATTTGGATCTAATTACAGATCTTGAAACTACCCCACTTGAAGTCGATCTACCACTACTAACTTGAGTAAAGGCTCTATCACCAAATCCACCAAATACATTAATGGTATCAACACTAAACATTGCCTGACTCAATACAGGACCCGGGTAAATAACAGTCTTAGTAGTGCCATCATTATCTATAAAATTATATTTTAATTTAGAAGATACACCTAAGTTAAATAAAGACTGATCAATCTCTGAAATGTCAGTAGTGTCACCAGTGTCACCTTCAGGACTAAAAGTTATTAAAGCTCTAAATGGATAAGAATAAAAGGTACTTATAGGCGAGAAAGTAAAGTCGGTAATATCTTCTAGTATATAACTACCTGGCGTGCCTGTTTCAGGACTTGGACTTGGATCAGGTTCTGCACCGGCAACTGGAACAATTTCTGTAACATTTACAGGATCACCATTTTCATCAACTACTCGCTGGAATTTCAATTCAATTGAATCTGCAATATTAGTATCATTTTCAAAATCCAACATTACTTCTGGAACAGAAAATATAGTTCTAGACCCTAGCATACGTCCACAAGCCTGCAACGAAACAGGAATTCCAACAGAGAATTTAAAATCAGTAAATGTATAGTCGGAACAATCCGAAACTGCTTCTACGGCAGTGTTACCTGGTAAAAATTTAAATTTCAAACTTGGATTAAAATCTAATTCTAAAGGCGAAGCTGCAATTAAATCCCTAGCTGCAGTACCAACTTTCAACTCAAATCCAACAATTTCAAATAAATTTTCTCCGGCTTTCGCAGGGACATAAGACTTAATTTTTGTGTTTGCAACTATTTTATCATCGGCGGTAGTAGTTGCATTGCCTTCAACAAAACTGAAATTAGAAGCAGTAGTCGTACTAGAATTTCTTATATATTTTGTTGCATCATGACCAAATCGTTTAAATATATTTGGATCAGTCTTACAGTCATCCATAACTCCCAAACCAGTATTTGTCGTAGCACCTGGAGTAGAATCTAGTTTACGATTGTCTTTAAATAATAAACAATAAGTAACATTATTATCTTGATTTAAATCTGTATTCGAGGTTGTTACAAAATCGTGAAAAGATTTAGTTACATTTTCACCAGCTTCTTCAACTCTAAACGAAATATTATAGCCTGAATTTCCATCTGAAATAATTTCACCAACTGCATCTTTTGATAATACTAAAGTAATTTCTGGAGGATTTGCCGATGGTGAATCTATTGGGATTTTAACTCCAGCCATATTCACCCATCCTATATTATCTGACCAGCCATATCCTGTTAAAGAATAATATTTTACTGGGACAACTTGTCCATTTACCGTTTGATTTTCAATTTGGGGATTTCTTAAAGCAAGATTAGGATTTGTAGTGTCTAAAGGGGCTAGCTTAACTCCATAAGGTACGGCACATAGTTCTAAACCAATATATTCTTTACAGTTTAATCTAATCCATCCTGCATTATCACCCCACCAGTAACCTAACAATTCACCTGCAATAGGTAAATTAGTAGTCACATTTCTAGTTACATTTAAAATACTTGAATACTTTATTGTACCGTTTTGAATTCCTAAATTATTTGTTACTCCAGTTGAGGCTACATCTTTATTTAAAGAGCTTGCAATAGGCGATACCGTAGCAGTGTCAAAAGCACCCATACTAATCCATCCTAAATTTTCGTTCCAAACCCATCCTTGTAAAACATAATCATTATTCGTTCCAAAATCGGTTAAATAATGTAAAACACAGCCTTTATATTGGTCAGATGGGTTCGCATTATTAAAATTTAATTGCCCTTCATTTACAGTTGCACCATTAAATGAAGTACTTGCACCCATAAAAGGCAAACATACAGTCCCCGAAGATCCAAATTGCGCCAAAGTCAAAGTGACTCCAAATGAAATAGTTAACATAATTAAAAGCATCCATAAACTAAATAATTTCAATTTGGACATATCTAGAAGTATAATTAAACAATAAATAATGTTTTGCGAAAGAAAATCACTCGAGGCAATTGAAAGATACTATTTTTAAACATTATAGGAAATATACAATTTATTGAGAAAATTTTGTTATCAAGCAAAGAACCTTAACTATAAACAAAAAACCACTTTTTCACTCCTTAGAAAGAGTGCATTCATTTTCACTAGACATATTTGCGAATACCTATACAGTTTAAAGTTTTCCTTTATTACAAAACAAAAAAAGCTACTTTGCTCTTGTAAAATCGAAAGGCAATCATATAATTGTCTGTGTTTTACTATTTAACTAAGTAAATATGACTAAACAAGATTTAGTAAACGCTGCAGCAGCTGCTGCTGGTGTTACAAAAAAAGACGCACAAGGAGTTCTTGATGCAGTATTAAATACTATTACTGCTGCTCTTAAAAAAGGAGAAACTGTAACTATTACAGGATTCGGAACTTTCAGAGTATCTAGCCGAGCTGCTAGAAACGGTGTAAACCCAAGAAACCCAGGTCAAAAAATCAAAATCCCTGCTATGAAGCTTCCTGCTTTCAAAGCTGGTAAATCTCTAAAAGATTCAGTTAGATAATCTATCTGATCAATTAGAAGACCTTAAAAGATCCACCTTTAAAAGTGGGTCTTTTTTAAATTAAAAAATAAACAGATTAAGTATTCATTACAAAATAAACATAAAGTGTATAATAGAATTCTTTGAACACACCTTTCTACTCTAACAAATTCATGCAAAGCGCAGCTTTAGAGATTAGAAAAGTAAATATTAATTTAAAAGGAGCCGAAGGTAGCGGATTTGCAACAGGCAAAGTTTAAATGTTACGGAAATTAAATCAAAACTCCTATTTACTATCTAAAGGGCTTATTCTAAACTGATTCAGACCTTTAAGATATTTTAATGCAACATCAATTACAAGAACTTCGAACAGAAGCACTCCAAAAAATCCAAAACTGTAAATCTCAAGCTGAACTATTAGAAACCGAAAAAGCCTATTTAGGCAAAACTGGATCTTTACAAGAAATTTTAAAATCAGTAAAAGACCTTTCAGCTGATAAAAAACCAGTAATAGGCAAACTTTCTAATGAAGTAAAAAAAGAGCTAGAAGCCGAAATTGAACTTCAAAAACAAACTCTTAAAAAACTAGAAATTGAAGCAAAATTAAACTCAGAATTTTTAGATGTAACTTTACCCGGACAAAAACCAGAAATTGGGCATTTACATTTAATCCCCCAAACCCAAAAAGAAGTTGAAGAAATCTTTGCCGAACTAGGATTTGCAGTTATGGACGGGCCAGAAGTTGAGTCAGAATATTATAATTTTGAAGCTCTAAATATTCCAGATACGCACCCCGCTCGTGACATGCAAGACACTTTTTTCTTAGATAACAAACTAGATGATGAACACGGCAGAATGGTTTTAAGAACACATACCTCACCTGTTCAAATCAGAAGCATGCTAACTCATGGTGCACCACTTAGAATCATCGCCCCAGGAAGAGTATTTAGATACGAAGCCACTGACGCCTCACACGATGCAATTTTTCACCAAGTAGAAGGACTTTTAATCGACGAAAATATTTCATTAGCCCACTTAAAAGGTGTAATGGCTGAATTCTTAACAAGACTATTCGGACAAAAAGTAAAAGTACGATTTAGACCAGGATATTTTCCATTTGTAGAACCTGGATTAGAATTAGATTTCTCGTGCCTACTTTGTAATGGTGGCGGATGCCGAGTTTGCAAACAATCTGGCTGGGTAGAATTTATGGGAGCCGGAATGGTTCACCCAAATGTATTAAAAGCCGGTGGCATAGACTCAGAAAAATATCAAGGATGGGCTTTTGGATTCGGATTAACTCGACTAGTTATGATGAAACACAAAATTACTGACATTAGATACTTAATGAATGGCGACTTGCGATTTATTAATCAATTTTAAACACAGTGCGAAACGAAGTGTAGCACTAATAACGGGCTTTGCCCGCAAATCAACTCAAACTAAAATCACAAAACTATGAAACTTTCACTAAAATGGCTCAAAGAATATGTTGAAATTCCAGAACATCTTACAGCTGAACAATTAGGTAACTTAATTACTTTACACACTGCTGAAGTTGACTCTGTAGATAACACTTCTGAAGCCTTTGCCGATATGGTAGTTGGTAAAATCACCGAATTAAAACCACATCCTAATGCAGATAAATTAAGAATAACTACCACCGACATTGGTAGCAAAAAAGTTCAAATTGTTTGCGGAGGTAGTAACCTTTATATGAACCAGCTAGTAGCAATTGCCTTACCAGGATCCAAAGTAAAATGGCATGGCGAAGGTGATTTAATTACTTTAGAAGCAACTACTATTCGTGGCGAAGAATCGTTTGGAATGATTTGTGCTTCAGACGAAATCGGCATGGGTCCAAGCAAAGACCATGAAATTATGGATCTTACGTATCTAGAATTAGCAGCAGGAACTCCGCTAGACAAAGCTTTAAATAAAGATGATATTCTTTTCGATATAGATAATAAAGCCATTACTCATCGTCCTGATTTATGGAGTCACTACGGTTTTGCTCGTGAAATTAGCGCCCTTACTGGAGGCAAACTAAAAACAATTGATGTCTCAGAAATTGAATCAAAAATCCCAAGCAAAGGTGAACAAATTAAACTGAAAGTTAGCAATCCAGAAATTCTAAAAAAATGGAGTTCAATTATTGTTAATAATATCCAAATTCAAGAATCCCCTGTTTGGTTAAAAGAAAAACTAGAATCGATTGGCGCAAGATCAGTTAATAACATTGTAGACATTACTAATCTTGTAATGTTTGAATTAGGGCAACCTTTACACGCTTACGACAAAAATTTACTTGGAGATTTAAATTTAGAAATCCGCTTTGCTAAAAAATCTGAAAAGCTAGAAACATTAGACCACAAAGAAAGAGAATTAACCGAAATCGATCCAATCTTAGTAAATTCAGATCAAAAACCTGTAATTATTTTAGGAGTTATGGGCGGTGCCAATTCTGAAGTTTCAGAAGGTACAACTTCAATTTTACTGGAATCAGCTTGTTTTGATGCAGTTACAATCCGAAAATCTTCAACTTATCATGGACTACGATCTGACGCCTCGCAAAGATTCGAGAAATCCTTAGATCCGAATCAAGCAGTTAAAGGATTATTAAGAGCCTTGCAATTAATTTTAGAAATTTGCCCTGAAGCCACAATTGCCGGACCAATTACCGAAATGGATTTTTTCGATAAAAAAGATTTAAAAATTGAACTGGATCCAAACAAAGTTTCAAAATACCTTGGAATCGATTTACCAGAAAGCCAAATTCAAGAAATCCTAGAATCACTAGAATTTAAGGTAGAAGGTAAAAATCCTTTTGTAGTTTCAATTCCAACTTTCAGAGCCAATAAAGACATTTTAACTGAAGTTGATTTAATTGAAGAAGTAGTAAGAATTTATGGTTACGAAAAAATTGAAGAATTACTACCAAGCTTACCGACTAAATCTCCTATTCAAAATTTAGCCAGAAAACGTGAACACCAAGCCAGAAACGTTTTGAAATCTTATGGATTATCTGAAGTTTTAAACTACTCTTTTTATTCTGAAAAAAATCTTAAAGATTCACTGCTTGATGAAAAAAATCATCTTCAACTAAAAAATTATTTATCTGAAGAACAAACTCATTTAAGAACTAGCTTAGTTACAAATATCTTAAAAAATTGTGCCGAAAATTTAAAACAATTCTCTGAAATAAAAATATTTGAAATTGGCAGAACCTACATTGAAAATGGTCAGTTTTTCCCTACCGAAGAAGATAAATTAGCAATTGCCGTAACTGGAAATAAAAATAACTTTGCTGTTTTAAAAGGAATTTTAGAAGGATTTATGCAAGAATTCTCTCAAGAACCTTTAGAAATTATTGTAGCATTAGAAACTCCAAATTATTTACATCCTCGAAAATCAATTCAAATTACAAATTCAGAAAATATTGAAATTGGGTTTGCCGGAGTAATTCACCCATTGGTTCAAGAAAACTTTAAACTAGATTCTGAGGTTGCATATGCCGAAATTAATTTAGCAAGACTTACTCATCAAAAAACTTACGCTAAACAATTCAGCCCAATTGCTAAATTCCCTGGTATCGAATTCGATTTATCAATTCTAGTAAGCAAAAATGTATATGCCGAAACTTTAGTAAAAACACTAAATGAAAGTTCGGACTTAATTCATACAGTCCAATTATTTGATATTTACGAAGATGCTAGTTTAGGACAAGACCAAAAAGCCCTAGCTTTCAAAATTGAACTTAGATCCGACGAACGTACCCTAACCGAAAACGACTTGGCCCAAGCGAGGGACAACTGCATTGCTAATATCAATAAAATCGGCGGCACGATTAGAGGACAAGTTTAACTTTATTAGACTATTCAAGCAATTAATGACACAAGATATAAACGAACCAACTCAACGCAGTAAAACAGAAAACATAAAACAATTTGCCACAAAAATAGGATTCGCAGATTGCAAAGTAACTAGAGCCTCAAATCGTCCTAAATCAGAAAAATTTTACGCTGATTGGATTAGCCAAAATAATCATGGTGAGATGAGTTACTTAGTCAAACATGCTCCCCTAAAAACAAATCCCAAACAAATTTTACCAAATGCCAAAAGCATAATTTTAACTACACTTAATTACTATCAACCAAGAATCAATCAAGGCAATAACGGGCAAATCGCCCGCTACGCCAACGGCCGCGACTACCACAAAGTTTTTAAAAAGAAACTAACCGAGCTAGATAAAAAACTAAATGACCTTTTCCCTAATGCTCAAACTAGATTCTTTGCAGATTCAGGGCCACTTCTGGAACGTGACTACGCCACCAACGCCAACTTAGGATA
The DNA here is from genome assembly GCA_943349385.1 of Candidatus Peribacteria bacterium. Taxonomy (GTDB): domain Bacteria; phylum Patescibacteriota; class Gracilibacteria; order UBA1369; genus CALQZM01. The sequence goes on along the minus strand of CALQZM010000005.1, from coordinate 2,501 downwards.
CATTGGCAAAAACACTATGCTCATAACCCCAAAATACGGTAGCTGGGTCCTTATAGGCGAAATAATAATCGATCAAGAATTAGAATACGATAGCTTTAACCAATTAGAACACGGTGTCTGCGGTACTTGCACCCGATGCATTTCAGTTTGCCCAACCAAAGCCTTAAAATCCGATTACACCATCGACGCAAAACTTTGTATTTCATACTTAACCATCGAAAACAAAGGACCAATCCCAATTGAACTTCGCCCGCTAATGGGAGACTGGGTCTTTGGCTGCGACCTTTGCCAAGAAATTTGCCCACATAATTTCAGACAAAAACCAAGCACAGAGCCAAACTTCAACCAAGCCATTGCTGGATCACAAATAGATTTACAGGAAATACTAAGTATGCAAACCGAAGAACAATTCGTCGCCCGCTTCGCGGGCTCCCCCATCATGCGAGCCAAGCTACGAGGACTTCAACGCAACGCCTGCGTCGTTGCTGGCAATCTAAAAAGAAAAGACCTACTTCCAATTCTAACGCAACTACAACAATCTGAAGATATACTAATTGCCGAACATGCAGACTGGGCAGTTCAAGAGATCCAAAAAATCACAAACTAGGATCCGGCAAAAATCGCATTAACAAAGAGGCAACCAAAAATCCAATACTAAATAAAATCAATATAGTACTTACAACCAAAGATTTGAATTTTGAGTCGTCCATATTTATAATGACAAATTAACAGTATAGATTTATTTTATCAGACAAGTGCTGATTTGCAATATTCAAAAAATAGACTAAAATATAATTATCAATTTAATTTTATCAAATGAAATTCTCATTCAAATGGATTCTTATCGGACTTGTAGCAGTTTTCGTACTATATCTAGGCGGCACATATAATGCACTTATCGGTCAAAAAGGCATGGTAGAGGGCAGCTGGGCCCAAGTTCAAAATGTATACCAATCTAGATTTGACTTAGTTCCAAATTTACAAGCAATCGTAAAGGGAGCCGCAAATTTTGAGCAAGAAACTTTAATCGGAGTTACCGAAGCCAGAACTAAATGGATGAATGCATCTTCTGAAGGAAACCGAGAAGAGCAAGTAGCTGCGGCTAATCAATTTGATTCGGCATTATCTCGACTTTTAGTAACAGTAGAAAGCTATCCGCAATTAACAGCTACTCAAGGATTTCTAACTTTTCAAGCCCAACTTGAAGGAATTGAAAACCGAGTAAGAGTCGCTAGAATGGACTACAAATCAACCGTAACTAAATACAATATCTTTGTACAACAATTCCCAAGAATGATTTTAGCTAACCTATTTGGATTTGAACCTGAACCATTTTTCAAAGCAGTAGATCAAGCCCAAACTGCACCACAAATAAATTTTGGTGAATAAAAAAATGACAAACAAGTTTAAATTAATCTGCCTTATCTGGGGAATTACAATTTTATTTCCTCAGATTTTATTTGCTCAAAATATTGATCCTAAAATTTTCCCAAAAAATAACGGATTCGTAACCGATCAAGCTAATATTCTAGACGCACCTACCGAACAAAACTTAGAAACTCTTTTAAGTAACTTACAAAAAGAAAAAGGCGTCGAAGTCGCGGTAGTTACAGTTGAAAGTTTAAACGACTACCCAATCGAAGATTACACTTTAGCTTTGGGCAGAAACTGGGGTGTAGGCCAAAAAGAGATTAATTCAGGAGTAGTATTCTTAACAGCACCGAATGACCGTCAAACCAGAATCGAAGTCGGCTATGGAGTCGAAGGAACTTTAACCGATGCTCAATCTTTTCAAATTACCAACCAGCTAATTCCCTATTTCAAAAATTCTGAATACCAACAAGGAATTACATTTGGAACCAACCAAATCGTACAAACTATTCAAACGGGCTACATTCCTAAAACAGTTTCGGAAGTTAGTTATGGGGCATCAGTATTAAACTTTGGGATACTTTTAGTAATTGCCTTAAGTTGGATAGGCGGAATTTTAGGCAGATCAAAAAGCATTTGGGCCGGCGGAATAATCGGCAGTGGCGCTGGGACAATTTATGGATTTCTTACAAACACCCTATTACCTGTTCTTGGACTAGGATTAATTTTAGGTCTACTTTTCGACTACATTGTTTCAAAATCTTATAAATCAAAAAATTCAACCCCTTGGTGGGCAGGTGGAAACAACTCCTGGTGGGACGGACCTCGTGGCGGAGGTTCCAGCGGTGGTTCCAGCGGTGGTTTTGGAGGTTTCGGCGGGGGCTCCTTTGGTGGTGGTGGCTCTACAGGACGTTGGTAAACACCATACTAATTTTTATTCAATGCTCTATGAACAGCCTGTAAACTCAGTAAAGCACATTTTAACCTTGTCGGACTTAAATCAATTCCAAGCAATTCAATCAAAGTATCTTTGCTATATTTTCTGGCATCTTCGACACTTAAGCCAATTATTTCATCACTTAAAATTGACATTGCCGCCTGAGAAATAGCGCATCCTTCACCTTTGAATT
>CALQZM010000004.1 GCA_943349385.1 Candidatus Peribacteria bacterium | reverse complement strand
TTTCTTGTCAATATACATACTTACATAGAGAAATTTGAAAAGAAAATTTTCAAAAAGCAAAAACGCCAACTATAATATTACTTTTTATATTTCCAAATCGCAGAAATGAAGACGAACTTTAAATTAAAAGACAAAGCCAAATCAATTTCGCAATCCGACGGCGCCGTCGGATTCTCTACAAAACAGCAAACAACCAGCTTAATAAACTAAACAGCAGCCAAAACCAAATAAAATCCAAGCAATGCACCTAGACCAAAGATAAAGCCTTTCCAAAAAACCCAAAATATAGTAGTCTTAATTAAATATTACTACTATATACAGTATGACAAACCCAATTGACCGGACCTTGAATCCGACACCAATAGCAGGGCAAGTTCAGAACCAAAGTAATCCCCAAACTACTGAACTTAAAAAACCAGACTGGCTAAAAATCCGCCCACCTAAAAATCCAGAGAAATTAGCCCAAATTAGGCAAGATTTACAGAAGTTAGGACTCGCAACTGTCTGCCAAGAAGCCAAATGCCCCAATATAGGTGAATGCTGGAGCGGAGGAACAGCCACCTTTATGGTTATGGGGGATATCTGCACTCGAGGCTGCAAATTTTGTAATGTAAAAACTGGACTTCCAAAAGATCTAGATCCGCTTGAACCACACAAAGTTGCTTTCGCAGTCAAAAAAATGGATCTAGACTACGTAGTAATTACCTCAGTAGATAGAGACGAATTGCCAGATCAAGGCGCACAACATTTTGCCGATACAATAAAAATGATTCGTAAAATGAATCCAGACACTTTAATCGAAGTCTTAATTCCAGATTTTAGAGGAAAATTAGACCTAGTAGATAAAATAATAGAAGCCAATCCAGAAGTAATAGCTCACAACATTGAAACAATCCCAAGACTACAACAGTCAGTACGGGACTTTAGAGCCAACTACGATCAGTCTAAAAAAGTACTAGCCCACATAAAAGAACAAGCACCCCACATTTATTCGAAATCAGCGCTTATGGTAGGGTTAGGCGAATCCGATCAAGAAATCATAGATACCTTACAAGATTTACGGAGTGTTCCAGTCGAAATTATGACAATCGGACAATACCTAAAACCAAGTCACAGACATCTTGATGTAAAAAATTATGTTTCACCAAAGACGTTTGAATGGTATAAAGATAGAGGTGAAGAAATGGGATACTTATACGTTGCCGCTGGGCCATTTGTAAGAAGCTCATATAAAGCAGGAGAATTATTTTTAAAAGCACTAATAAAAGCTAAACAAAATGAAAATCATGACTAAACTGAACCAAGAAATTTTGCAAAAATTCCCAATCTTCGACGCTTGGAATCCAACTGAACCAACCATGTTTCAAGTTATGGACCACAACGGCGAAATTGTAAACTCAGAATACGCAAATACTATTACCGATCAAGAAGCAGTGGCAGTTTACGAATGGATGTTAAAAATCAGAATTGCCGACGAGAAATGCGTTAATATGCAAAGACAAGGCCGAATGGGAACTTATCCTTCAGTACTTGGTCAAGAAGCCTGCCAAATTGGCGCGGTATATAATCAACAAAAATCCGACTGGCTAGTACCGACTTTTAGAGAAAGTGGCATGATATGGTACAAGGGAATTCCACTCGAAAAAGTAATGTTGTATTGGATTGGAAACGAAAAAGGTAGCGAATACGCTGAAGACATAAATGTATTACCAGTAGCAATTACAGTAGGTGGACACCTACCACACGCAACAGGTATTGGCTGGGCTGAAAGATTAAAAAACGGTAACAATATTACAGTTTGCTCATTTTCAGATGGAGCAACATCTGAGGGCGATTTTCATTCTGCACTAAATTTTGCAGCAGTCTTTAATGCTAAAACCGTATTTTTCTGTCAAAACAATCATTACGCAATTTCGACCCATCGAGACATGCAAACTAAATCAAAAACAATTGCCGAAAAAGCTTTCGCCTATGGAATGCCCGGAGTACAAGTAGACGGTAACGATATTTTTGCGCTAATTGCAGTAATGAAAGAAGCAAACCAACTAGCAAGGGACCATAATATTCCGACTCTAGTCGAAGCAGTAACCTATAGAATAGGGGATCACACAACTTCAGATAATTCTAAATTGTACCGAGAAGATGGCGAAGTAGAAGATTGGAAGCCTAAAGATCCTCTAATTAGACTAAGAGCTTATTTATTTAAAAAAGGACTTATTACAGATACTCAAGAACAAGAAATGAAAGATAAAGCCAAAGAGTATGTTGAAGCAACAGTTAAAACCGCACTAGAAACAAAAGATCCAAATATAGACGATATGTTTAAATATCTTTTATCTGAAAGTTACCCAGCACTTGAAGAACAAAGATTACAACTGATCGAAGAATTTACTAACAATCAATAGAAATGAGAGAACTCAAAATAGTAGATGCGCTTAACGAAGCATTGCACCAAGGTATGGAGCAAAATGACAAAATCATAGTATTAGGCGAAGACGTTGGCAAAGAAGGCGGAGTATTTAGAGTAACTACCGGACTACAAAAAAAATTTGGAGTAGAAAGATCAGTAGACACTCCATTATCAGAAGGGGGCATTATAGGGAGTGCAATCGGATTAAGCATTAACGGATTTTTTCCAGTTTGCGAAATTCAATTCGATGGATTTATTTGGCCAGGATTCGACCACATAATTAATCATGTATGCCGATTTAGAACCAGAACCCGAGGCAGATTAACCACACCCATGGTAATCAGAGTTCCATTTGGAGGCGGAATCCATGCTCTTGAACACCATTCAGAAAGTATGGAAGCTGTGTTTTCACACATACCAGGCATAAACGTAGTTATTCCATCAGATCCATTCTCAGCTAAAGGACTATTACTTGGGGCTCTAGAATCAAAAGACCCAACTATATTCTTAGAACCAAAAAAAATCTACCGAGCCATTAAACAAGAAGTACCTGAAGAATATTATACAATCCCTTTAAACAAAGCGCGCATTGAACGAGAAGGATCTCAAGTAACAATAATTAGTTACGGCGCAATGCTCCGAGAAACTAAAAAAGCCCTAGCAGAATTTATAAAAACTAATCCAATTGATTTCGAACTAATCGATTTAGTCTCACTATCACCAATAGATTACGATACAGTAATAGCATCTGCCAAAAAAACCGGCCGAATCTTAATTGTAAACGAAGAACCAAGAACAGCAGGACTAGCAGCCGAAATAGCAGCCGTAATTCAAGAAAAATGCCTATTCGACCTGCAAGCTCCAGTAATTCGAGTCACCGGCTTCGATACAATTATGCCACTTCTAAAAAATGAAGATTACTATATACCAGGCATAAAAAGAATTACCAAAGGACTAAATCAAGTCTTAGCATAAAAATTTTAACTTAATAAATAAATGATATTTAATTTTCCAGATGTAGGCGAAGGGATCCACGAAGGAGTTATTGTAACCTGGCTAAAAAAAGTCGGCGATGAAATTAAAGAAGATGAACCAATCGTTGAAGTCGAAACTGACAAAGCCGTGGTAGAAATTCCATCACCAACTTCGGGCAAATTAACAAAAATCTATTACGAAGTAGGACAAACTGCAATTGTACATACACCTCTATGCGATATTCAGACGGTCAACGAAGCCGAAGCAGCACCCGCAAGCACCACAAGTCCGGCAAATCCTACCGCCAGTGCAACACCAGCAGTACAACCTGCAGATTCAGGAAACGTAGTAGGCTCGCTAGAAGATGCAGACTCAATGCCAAAATCAAATTTTGATCCATTAGACTTTTCATCGTATCAATCGGGTAACACGATTAAATCAACTAATCCAACCGCAACAAGTACAGAACCAAAAATTCTACCAAAAATCAGAAAACTAGCAACTGATCTAAAAGTAGATCTAAGCAAAGTTACAGCTACAGGCGCGAATAATACAGTTACCGAACAAGATGTATTAGCTCTAACAAACTCAAATCAAAACCTACAAACAACAAAAGAAGCACTCCCAAAATTCAAATTCTCACTTTCAGAATATGGAACCGAAAGAGTAGAACCTTTAACGACAGTTAGAAAAGCAATTGCATCTAACATGATGAATTCATTTAAATATTCTGCTCAAGTAACTCATTCCGACGACTTAGTTGTAACTGCTTTAGTCGCAAAAAGAGAAAGTATGAAACCAGAAGCAGAAGCAAAAGGAGTAAAATTAACTTTCCTCAGCTTTATAATCGAAGCCATATTAAAAACTTTAAAAGAATCTGAATTCCAAAAATTAAATGCATCTTACGACTTTGTAAATCAAAATCTGATTTATCATGATTTTATAAATCTTGGAGTTGCAGTAGATACAGAGCACGGACTAATAGTACCGGTAATTAAGAATGTCGAAAAACTAGACATTTGGGCAATTGCTCAAAACATAGTAGACCTTGCCGAAAAAGCCAAAAACAAAAAAGTAGCTCTAGAAGATATTAAAGATTCAACTATAACTGTTACTAATTACGGTAGTATCGGTGGAAAATACGCAACTCCTGTATTAAATTATCCAAACTTAATCAATATCGGAATTGGAAAATTCGACCAAAAAGTTTCCTACATAGATGGGCAAATTCGTACCGACACAATCTTACCATTAAGTTTAACTTACGATCATCAAATAATCGATGGAGCCGTAGCTGCAAGATTCGTAAATCGATTACAAGAAAATTTAAATTCTTAAAAAACAACAAAATACTAATAAAAATCCTTAGGAGGATCCGTATCTTCTGGGGATTTTTTTGTACGCAGACTCTTTAGCAGGTATACCAAACCGGCCCTTTCGATTGTGATAATTCACTAAACTCAGAATTACGACCGACATCATCAAAGGCTTTAGGCACAAATTAAAAAGATGTATTTATTAGGCTAATATAATACATCTTTTTAAAGAAATATCAAAATTTTACTATTTTATTGAATAAGTTAAACTTACGTTAATAAGAACTTCTTCGGTTCCTGGATTCAATTCTACAGTAGCAATAGGCATAGATTCAGCAACCGGTTGGTCAGCATATTTCATGTCAGCTGCAGCCATACCATAATAAGGCGTACCTCCCATTAAATTTTCAGAAATCGAGATCAATTTACCTAGTCTAAATTCACCAGCATCAGCAGTTGCATCAGCCTTAGATTTAGCTTTAGCAATAGCTTCTTTACGAGCTTTATTTTCTAATGCAGTTTTATCATCGACTACGAAACTAAGCTGAGAAACCGAATTAACCCCTAATCCAGAAACTCCTGTTAAAATATCACCAGCTTTAACTAAATCCCGTACTTTTACAGTTGTAGATTGCGAAACGGTATAACCAGTAATTACCGGTTCTGGGCAAGTACCATCATCTCTACATTGAGAATACTTATATTTTGGTTCAACAGAGTAATTATCTGTTTTGATATCATCTTCATCTACTCCAGATTTTAGTATAAAATCGCGAATTGCTTTAACTTTTTTTGTATTCTCAGATTCTATATTAGCAACTTCGTTTCCACCTTGAGTAAATACTGTGTAACTAAATTGAGCGATATCAGGTACTCCAACAGCTTTTCCTTCGGCATTTACAGTAAAGGTACGGTAATTGTCTGGTCCACTTTTAGTAGAGTAAGTAGTAGCAAAACTAATGGTTGAAATAGTAGCTGCGACCAAGAAAACAATTAAAGAACCATATAACAAATTCATTAAATTCTTTTGATTTAACATTTTTACAAATTAAAAACTATGTCTAGATTTTAGCAAATATTTGCTTTAAATAAACTAAAACCAGTTTGACAAAACAAAAATAGTACAGTATAAATTATATACTTAAATTAGACTCATGAACTATCAATCAAGACAAGCAAGATTTGAAGAATTATTTCCAAATCAGCCTAAATTCCGATTTCAACAGCTAGAAAAGAATCTATTTAACTATGATTTCGAAGACTATCTACAAATGAGCAACATACCTGCCGAAATGAGACAAACTCTTCAAGATGACTTTGAGTTTATTAGCGTAAAAGAAAACTTAATACAAAATAGTCGCTCCAAAGATACCTACAAAGCAACTCTAGAAGTCGAGGGCGGTAAACTTATTGAAACAGTATTAATGCAAAACAAAAGAGGACAATGGACGGTCTGCGTATCATCTCAAGTTGGATGCGCTATGGCTTGCGAATTTTGTGCAACTGGAAAAATGGGACTAATAAAATCTTTACACTGCGACGAAATAATCGATCAGTATAGATTTTGGAAATACTTTTTAAAGAAAAATCCAGACTTAGAACAAAGAATCAGCAACATAGTATTCATGGGGATGGGTGAACCTTTAGCTAATTACGAAAACGTAAAACAAACCTTAAACAAACTATTAAAATATACCGACTTAGGTCCTACTAAAATAACGGTTTCAACGGTAGGAGTTATTCCTGCTCTAATAAAAATCCTCAATGATCCAGAGTGGCCACACGTAAGACTTGCACTCTCACTTCATAGCGCCGACCAACCATCTCGTAAAGATATCGTACCAACAACATTCAATGATTTCTTAGACAAAATCGAAGAATGGGCTCATGAATATTTAGTCAAATTTGGAAACAAAAAACATCACCTAACTTTCGAATACGTAATGCTCCGAGGAGTAAACGATACCCCTATGCACTCAAAAAAACTTGCCGACTTCGTAATGAAAATTGGAAATGTTAAAGTAAATTTAATTCCATATAATTATATTGGAACACAATTTGAATGCAGTACCGGAGAAGACATCGAAAAATTTATGAATAAGCTAAAAGGTAGCGGCGTAAATGTTACCAGAAGAAAAAATATGGGGACAGACATCGACGCGGCCTGCGGACAACTTTCAAATAAGCAATCTAAAACTAAAATATAAGCAGAAATGAACTAGATTTAAAGCCACAATTTTGTTATAAATAAATTGCTTATAATTTTAAAATACAACCATGGTACATACTTGGCATGACATCCCCGCAGGAGAACAATCACCTGAAATCGTAAACTGTGTAATAGAAATCCCCCAAGGAACTAAAGCAAAATACGAAATCGATAAAGACACAGGACTATTGCGATTAGACAGAGTCTTGGCTTCGCCAATGCACTATCCATACAACTACGGATTTATACCACAAACATACTGCGACGACGGAGATGCTCTTGATGTACTAGTATTTACCCAAGTAACGCTTCAACCATTATGCCTGCTAAACGCCAAAACAATTGGAGTAATGCACATGATCGATGGAGGAGAAGCAGACGACAAAATCCTTGCGGTAGCAGCAAATGACCCTCAGTACAGACACTACAACGACATTTCAGAATTACCACAACACATTCTTGATGAAATTAGAACATTTTTTGAAGACTATAAAAAACTAGAAAAGAAATCTGTTCAAGTAACCGGATTTGCAGACAGCAAAAAAGCAAAAGAAATTATAGAAAAAAGTATTCAAGATTACAAAATTAAATTCAGCAAGTAATGCACTAATTTTTCGCTGACAACAAACTAAAATCACTATCGTTAACCTATTTGGGTTTGCCTTAGGATTAGGAGGTGCAACGACAGCAGAAACACTTTTTTTAGAAAATTAAAAACCTAAAATCAAAAAAATAGAAAATTAAGCAAAATCGAGTAATTTAATCAATTCAGATTTTTCGACAGCCCAAATATAAGTTGCTAAACGCGGCCCTGTATTTTTATTGAATAATAAGAAATAAATATGAGAAAAGAAATTTCTTTGCAATTTTTTATTTTCTTGTTCCGTTAAAGAAGTATCTTTAGGAATACCATAAACTTTTAAATTAATTGCTTCAATACTTTCACAAGAGTCTGTTTTAATGTATTCAACCAAGTTAGCAATTTGAGATTTCTCTAACTCAGACAAGTCAGAATAGTAAGATTCATTACGAGTATCTAGCAATTTAAACATTTCATCTGGATTGTATTTTTCGAGCCAGTTTTTAGCGCAAGGTAAGCGTTCCAAAATAGACTTATTATTATACTCTAAATCAATCCCTCTTAATAACTCTACTAATTTATTTGGGTTCCAGTTAACAATTTGGCCATAAGCCACAGCATGTTTAAACGGAATAGAATTTAATTCAGGTTGGATTTTATCTAAATCATCATACTGTCTATAAATTTCTGGTCCAAACGATAAATTAAAAGTGCGTTGAGGCGGAGTTTTTTCGTAGGTAAATTTTAATAAATCAACAGTATAAACTTGTAACAATTCAGCAGGCGACATAGCGTTTCCAGCCGAACTCGACATTTTACCTTCAAGTCCTGTAATCCCCACAAAATCGTAGCCAACAAAAATAGGGGATTCATAACCAAAAATTTCTTTTGCAATAACTGCAGATACATCATAACTTCCACCGGGCGTGGCATGATCTTTACCACCTGGTTCAAAAACTACACCTTCAAATTGCCAACGCATTGGCCAGTCAATTTTCCAAGATAACTTAGCATTAGTATCGGTATTAAAATCTAATTCAGCTTCTTGATTAGTATCGGTACAGAAATAAGTAACTTTCGAAACTCCATCAAAAGACAAAATTCTTGTATTATCTTTATTATTAAATTTAGAATAAACAGCAATCGGCCAAAAATCAGCTTCAAAAGCTGCATAACTTTCAAATTTTTCAGTTCTAGCTTTTTCTGACATAAACCCATAAATAATTTCTGCAATTCTAGATTTGTTTTGTAGAGCTTTAATAATTTGCTCTTTATACATTCCAGAAGTATAACATTGAGTTTGATATCTATACTCTAACTCAACACCTAAAATTTGCATGGTAGTCTCAAATTCTATCTCAGCTTTTCGCGCATAACTTTCAGTTTCACCAGTTGGATCAGGTACAGCAGTTAAAGGTAGTCCTATAAATGGAACATATTTTTCAAGATCAAAATTTTTTGGGACTTTTCTAAATCTATCAAAATTATCCCAAGAAAATAAAAGTCTAGCCTTTTTACCTCGTTTTTTTAACTCATTTACAATACTTAACGAAGTCATAATGTCTCTAAAATTTCCAAAATGGACAACTCCAGACGGACTAATTCCAGCTGCACAAGTATATAAATCTAAATCAGGAAACTTTTCTAATATTCTATCAACAGTAAATTCAGCCCAATTCTTCGACTTCTCAAGCGTAGCACTAGCAATTCTATTAGTGTTCAAATCAACTTGATTCATCATAAAAATTAAATACTAGGCTCAAATAAACTATATAAAAGGTATTACAAAGTCAAATAATAGATTAAAATAGCTACATATTATACAAATTAAAGATCCTAAATAATGAAAAAATATTTCTCATCCATATTAATTACAACATTAATACTAAACATACTCCCGGCTACTACAACTTTTGCTAATTCAGAACTAATAACTGGAGAATACGTTGAAGGTGAAGTAATAGTAAAAATTAAAGAAAATTATGCACTAGATAATTCACTTCGAAAAATTGAGCAATTAAACGAATCAGAACTAACAATAAACGATGACCAAGTATATCAGAATTTAAACATAGCCTTAATAACCAGCGAAACTGAATCTACTCAAGAAATAATTCAAACGCTCAAAAACAATCCAGCGGTAGAATACGCAGAACCTAACTACCTTAGAAGTATTGCAGCTATACCTAATGATACCTTTTTTGGTCTACAGTATTACCTAAACAATGAAGGGCAATCGCTTGGAACAGACAATAATGACCAACTGATTCAAGGTACTAACGATGCTGATATAGACTGGCTAGAGTCTACCGATCTAACTCCAGAAAATAACAATGAAATTATCGTTGCTGTTCTAGATTCAGGTATTCTCAATACTCACGAAGACCTACAAAATCAACTTTGGGACGGAAGCCTAGAATGCTACAACCAAAGTAACGAATTAATTGAGGGCGGATGCCCAAATCACGGCTGGGACTTCGTAAATGGTGACGCAGAAATAGGAGATAACGACCCTACTGACGACAACCTTAAGAGCAATGGACATGGAACGCTTGTATCTGGAATTATTGCTGCAGACCCTAATAATAATTTAGGTATAACCGGAATGAATCCGAACGTCAAAATAATGGCTCTAAAAGTTGTAAATCAAAACGGAACTGGCACAGTTGCCGATGAGATAGATGCCATAAATTTTGCTACAAATAATAGCGCCGACATAATTAATGCGAGTTTTGGAGGACCAGGCTTTTCGCAATCCGAAAAAGCTGCTATCGAATCATTCCCTGGAATCTTTGTTGCAGCAGCAGGGAACGACTCCGACGATTTAGAGAGTACGCCAAGCTACCCAGCAGCTTACGATTCAAGCAATATAATTTCAGTCTCAGCTACTGACTATAATGATGCTGCAGCTTCATTCACAAACTACGGTTTAACCACCGTAGATTTAGCTGCACCTGGAGTAAGAATAGCGAGCACTGGAATTACTGACACCTGCGATGGTGAAAACTCATCTCTAAGTGACGCAAGTTACTGCTATACTAACGGCACCTCATTCTCAGCCCCAATAGTTAGCGGGGCAGTATCTTTAGTAAAAAACTTTTTCCCTGCATATACCAATCAACAAATTATTAATTTAATTATCAATTCAGGCGATCAATTACAAGCTCTAAATAATAAGAGCGTTAGTGGCAAAAGACTAAACATTTACAACGCCTTAACTTACGAATCCAACCTTACAGGACTAATTGATTCAACTATTCAAACTATGGACGGTACCAAACTCCTTACCGTAAGCTTTACTCCAAGCGATACAATCACCGGACTACCTGTAACCCTACAAAATTTTGAATACAGTATCGATGGCGGCGCAACATTTAACGACCCTACTAACGTAGACGAATCAAGCAGCTTAAGTGAAAATTGGAACGATAACCAATATAAAACTAGCACAACTTCTAGTTTTACCTTAAATCTTAGCCACGAAGACTTAACCGGACTCGACCAAACAGTCCAAGAAGATATTCAAGTTAGATTCAAACTAAACAATCTTTTTGAAACTTCAGAATTTATTACTTCGGCAAATATAAGTATCGATTTATTAATCGAAGAAGAATCTTTAACTATTACGGGAACTCCCGAAAGTGGCACAACTAGTAGAACTGCAAACATTACAGTTTCTAGCCAAAACTTAGATATCACAAATTATAAATACAAACTAAATAACGGAGAATACAATGTAGCAACAGATATTAGTACAAATATTTCTTTAAGCGGGTTAGGTACCGGAACCCAAACTATAAACATAATCGGGGTAGATGACTATGGAAACGCACAAACAACTGCAACAACTGCAACCTGGACTATCGCCAGTTCAGGTGGAGGTGGAGGTGGAGGCGGAGGATCAACTCCAACCAATAAAAATATTGTACCTTTCAGCGAAATCCCACTCGAGACACCTGAATTAAATCCCGAAGATATTATTAGAACAATCTCAACCAATTTTACTGACACCCAAACCCACTGGGCTAAATCTTATATTGAACAACTTCAGTCATTAAATATAGTCCAAGGACGAACTCCAACTGAATTCGCCCCAAACGACCAAATAACGAGAGCTGAACTAACAAAAATCTCATTACTATCCTTTAAATATACCTTACAGAACATTGACTCCACACAATTTACCGATGTATCAAAGCAAGACTGGTTTTATAGCTATGTAAATAATGCTTCAACATACGGAATCGCCACTGGATTCAGCGTCGGAACTTTTAAACCTAATAATCAAATTACTAGAGCCGAAGCACTAAAAATGCTAATTACAGCAAAGAAAGTAGATATATCTGAATCAGCCACTACCGCTCTCCCTTTTACCGATGTATCTAGCACAGATTGGTACACACCCTATCTAAAATACGCCTATAACAAGGGTATCGTACAAGGTAAGACGGCAACTAGCTTTGCCCCAGCAGATACAATTACTAGGGGAGAAATGGCAAAGATAGTAGCATTGCTACTTAATAATTAAGCTATAGTAACTTAATTAACTCTTTGCCATTTTATGTTTATACTTTTGGACTAAAAACTAAATTACATCTACATCTTTACCGTTGAATTTTGTTCCAGGTAAGAATTTTCTTGCAGCTGACTCTAGATTTTTATCAATTTCAAATACAGTTTGAGTTGAGCCAACTTCGATAGTTCCAATTTCGGCACCTTTTAAACTCCGTTGAGCATTTATTAATTGGAATAAATCTTTCTTAGAGAAATCATCTTTTCTGCCAAGGTTCAAATTAACTTCTACGAATACATAGTTTTTCTCAACAGCTGGTCTACGAGTTCTATCACGATCACCGCCACGTGCTACAGCAGAATCATCTCTACCTGCACCACCACGACGTCTGTCATCTGTACGATCACGTCCACCGGCACTTCTATTTCTTCCGCTAAAATCACGTCCGAACTGTCCACCACCATCTCTACCGAAATCCCTAGGAGTACCATGGACATTAACATCAGGTGCATTTTTGTATTTTGTTAAAACACTTTTCACATGTAAATTCAAAAGTTTTAAGGCGATATCTTTATATTCAAATTTGTTTTCAATAGTAGCTAAATAATCATTCATAAATTTTTCAGCTTCTGGTAAAACTTCAAGATCTTCAACTAAATTAAGTAAGTGAGCTAATTTTCGAGCTACAATATCTTCACCTTTAGGAACTAATAGTTTTTCAAAAGTTACTCCTACTCGTTTTTCAATTGTACGAATTTGTCTTTGCTCTTTTAAGTTTACAATTACAATCGAGATACCACTTTTATCGGCACGACCAGTTCGTCCACTTCGGTGAGTATATGTTTCAAGACTATCAGGTAAATTATAGTTAATTACATGAGTTAAGTCTTTTACATCGATCCCACGAGCAGCTACATCGGTAGCAACTAGAATTTGGATATTTCGTTTTCTAAACCGAGCCATAACTTTTGTTCTTTGATCTTGCGATAAATCACCGTGGATAGCTTCTGCAGGGTAACCATCTTGCATTAATTTACTTGCGACTTCTTGAGTTTCAACTTTTGTTCTACAGAAAACAATTCCGTAAATATCAGTTTCAACATCCAATACTCTTCGTAAAGTTTCATATCGTTCACGTTCTGGTACAATGTAATAAACGTGTTGAATTTTTTTAGAAGAACCGTTTTTTTCGCCTACACTGATTTCAAAAGGATTTTTCATGTACTGTTTAGTAATCATGCTAATTCCTCTTGGCATAGTAGCCGAGAATAACAAAGTTCTTTTTGTTTTAGGAGTTGTAATTAGGATTTTATCAATTTCTTCTTTAAAACCCATATTTAACATTTCGTCTGCTTCATCAAGTACTAACCATTGAATTTCTGAAATATTTAAAGCACGACGATCAATTAAATCTTGTACTCTTCCGGGCGTTCCAACAACTATTTGAGCACCTCTTTTAAGATCTTTAATTTGACCACCAATACTAGATCCACCGTATACGGCTACTACATTTACACCTTCTGAATACTTAGCATATTTAGCTAAATCAGCATGAATTTGTAAGCAAAGCTCACGGGTAGGGCAAAGTATAATTGCCTGAGTTTTATGATTCTTAGAATCAATTTGGTGCAATACTGGCAACCCGAAAGCAGCAGTTTTACCTGTACCTGTTTGAGCTAAAGCCACTAAATCCTGATCGGAATTTAATACATGTGGAATCGCTTGCGCCTGAATAGGCGTAGGTGTTTCAAATCCTAACTCTATAAGAGCCTTGATAATGGCTGGATTTAAGCCAAGTTCTGTAAATTTATTCATTTTCTAAAAAAGTGAGTTAATATTTTCTCGTGAGTTCTATAGCCGCAATATCGTATTAAAACCCCACGACAAAACTCACTTGATAACAAAAACTACACTAGTCAACAACAGAATGCAAGAAGAAATCTAAAGAAAGCACTAGGGACTATGTCATTAATACAAGTAATCACCTTATATTATTCAATACTTTGTCATAGAGAAAGTAGATCTAACGGACAAATAGGAACCTACAGTAGTGCAAGTGACTGCTTGATAAATCTACTTATTAATCAACGTTTTTAAATCCAAAGTTTGATCAAATTTGATTTCATCCACAAATTCATGCATATGCGACACTAAGATCACAGCACCTTTAAAATTATTTACAGCTTCAGCAATAATTGGAATATGTCTAAAATTAATATGATTTGTTGGTTCATCAAGAATTAATAGTCCTGGTTTCAAAAGCACAAATCTAGCATAACACAATAGTCCTTTTTGACCTTCAGACAAAGATCCAACCTTGTTTTTAACTAACTCAGAAGTTAATAAAAAGTGAGCAGCAGCAGAATAAATTATTTCATTATTAGGAATTTCACAAACTTCTTCTAATGTTTCAAATACTGTTTTATTAAAATCTAGACCAGCGAAATCCTGTTGATAATATCCAACTCGTAATCCTTCAGTAATAAATGCTCCTTTAGCCTGTCCAGAAGCAAGTTCATGTAAAAAAGTACTTTTACCGATCCCGTTTGGACCTACAACTTCAAGTTTGCTAGTTGAAAACAGTTTAAGCTCAACAGGCTTTTGAACCATATCATGATTGTGCACTACTCCTACTGAATTAATTTTAACCGTAACATCAGACCAATCCTGAACCGGAATAGTAAATTTTCGGATTGTTTTATCATCTTTTTTAACGTCTACCATACTTCCTTCGTCTTCTTCAACCTCGTCCCTCAATTTACTCGCTAAACGACGCATTTTACCTCCTTTATTAGCAAAAAAGTTGATTTTGTCTTTACGATCTTGAATATTTCTTTTTAATTGGGCATTCTTTTTTTCTTCTTTATCTATCTGGATTGCTATTTGATCTATAACATCAAAGTAATCTCCTTGGTACTGCTCAACTTTTTTGGTATAAACATCTAAATTCAAGACACCATCTGTAAAAGAATTTAAAAATCCTGCATCATGCGAAATTATAATTACCGTTTTTTCATACATCATCAAAAATCCAGTCAAATGTCCGATTCCATCTGCATCTAAATTATTAGTAGGCTCATCTAAAAGCAAAATATCCGGTTCTTGAATCAGGGCATAAGCTAATAATAATCGTGCCAATTGACCACCTGAGAAATCTTTAATTTTCTTATCTAATGGAGCAGTCAAATGCACTACCTCTAAAACTTCTTTGATTAACTTTTCAATATGATAAATTTTTTCACTAAAAGCAGACTCAAAATATTCTAAAACAGTACATTCAAAATAGCGTTTTGGCATGACTTGCAGAGCAATACCTACTTTAGCATTATTCAAAATATTAACTTTTCCAGAGGTAGGCTTTAAAACCATTTCATCTGTTAAGTCAGCTATATTATTTGCTGATCCTAAAATAAGTTTAAAAATAGTACTTTTACCAGCACCATTTTGACCCATAATCGTAATTTTAGAGTTCTCTCTAACAGTAAAGCTAGTTTCTTCTAATAAAGGCTTGTTTGGATCATAAGCAAACGACACCTTATCAAAACTAAGAATAACATTTCCTTGATTCATATTTTTATTTTATTATAAACTTTCTTGTTTTTACACTGATTACAAGAAAATATCAATACCATAAGGCTTAAAACGCTAATAACTTAACCTTTCAATTAAGGCCCTTGAAAAAGGAGCAGCTACTTCAGTAACTGCATATGAATCAATCGGCGAAAACAAAATATCTTTACTACCACCCAATAACGATCCTTTTAAAAAATCTACTGTAAGCCCAGAATACGTTTCTGCATATAGATTCGACATTATTCGAGAATTTAAAGCATAAGGCCGATTCCTAGCAAACGGCACCCCAGAATTCTGTAAGACTTGCTCAACACCATGCAACAAAGAAAGGTCAGCCAATAATGTAGATCCGTTACTACAAATCAAATCAATCGATCTTTTTTGAAGATCATTGTCAATAACTAAAAAGTTAGACACATACCCTTCTAAATCTTCGTGGTATTCTTCTAGCGCAGGTGCATTAACGTCAAAACTTGCACCAATAGGAGAGTAATCAGCCATTGTATGGACATCAAGATAAACACCTTTCCTGGACATATTCGCCAACCTTTCCAGAACAAGATTTATAACTTCTGTATGGATAGAACTTAATTCATTGGCTAAAACTTGATTATTATTCCAATCAGCCACTCTTCTTAATTCACGACCAGGAATTCTATTACAATCTAATACAGACCTTGGAATCTGAACATCAACGACTTCAACCATTAAATTATTAGACTTTGCAACAATTTGCTTTGCAATTTCTATAGTTAATTCACGAGAGCCACGATCAGTTTTAAAGAAATTATATTTATCAAATACAACAGGATCAGTAACTAACTGCTTAATATTATGCTGATTAATAAATTCAGCGCCATCATCACCATGTGGACAAATTAGCACTATATCTGGTCTACTATCGTACGAATTCCCAAAATTACTTATACTTACAGACATAATTATTATTACTGACTAAAAGTCTTTAAAGACGAGAAACAATATATGTCAACTAATAGTAGATGTAAATGAAAGTTAATAATAACATATAAAAAACGTAATACTCACCATTGAGAAATAACTTTAATTTGCTATATTCTTAATACTTAAGTTTTAAGAATAAGCAAACAACCGATCAATATAGTTTGGTTTAAAAGAGACCTTCGTACCGAAGACCATTAACTTTTTAAAAAGGTAGAAAACACTTGCCGTACTTAAAAAAATTATAGGAAGACTGACGAGATAAATTCTGTACAAAAATACAAATAAAAAAAGGGGATTATAAATTAAACTTATAAATGAAAACTTTCTACCAGGTTATCACCAACAATTTAATCGCAATTTTAGCTAATAATATAGTTTGGTTTGCACTTTCGTACTGGGCTTACGCAGTAACAAAATCGGTGATGACTACGGCCTATTTTAATGCTTGTTTCATAGTGTTAAATGCCAGTTTAGCCTTTTTGTTTGGCTCTATTGTCGATCACAATAAAAAGAAAAAAGTAATGATGGGCTCAAGTTTAGTTACTTTAGTATTTTTTATTTTTGCTGCTATATTTTATTATTTTACTCCGAGTGAGGCTTTTACCAACATCAAAAATCCTGCCATTTGGATTTTTATGGGCCTAAACTTAGTAGCAATTATTGCTGGGAATATTAGAAACATTTTAACCCCAACACTTGTAACTTTACTTGTTCCCGAAGCTAAAAGAGATCGAATGAATGGATTATCTGGAATGATTATTGGAATAGCAGGATCCATCGCTGGTATATTCAGCGGACTCGCACTTGGGTTTACAGGAATGTTTACTGTCCAAATTACTGCAATCACTATAATCACAATAACAGTTATACAACTAGTTTTCACCAAAATTCCAGAGCCTGAAATCTTAAACGAGCATCCAGTAAATGACACCCAAAAGAGATCCAACATAAAACAAACTATCAAAATAGTTTCAGAAATTCCTGGACTGTTTCCACTTATTTTTTACAGCACCTTTAACAATCTTTTAGGCGGAGTATTTTTAGCCTTAATTGACCCATACGGAATCGAACTAACTTCGGTTCAAACCTGGGGCATAATGTATGGAGTACTTAGTACTGGCTTTATAATAGGAGGATTAGTTATTGCAAAAAAAGGTTTAGGCAAAAACCCAATCAAAACACTTTTTATTATCAACATAATCATGTGGATAAATTCTATGATTTTCCCATTAAAAGAGTCTGTAATTCTGCTAGCCATCGGTACTTTAATCTGGACCCTACTAGTCCCTTATATAGAAGCCATCGAACAAACAGTCATTCAAAAAGTTGTACCATATCAAAAACAGGGGCGCGTATTCGGACTGGCCCAAAGCATAGAAATGTCAGCTTCACCACTAACAGCCTTTATAATTGCCCCAATTGCCAACTTTATAATTATTCCATCAATGACCACAGGCTACCTAGCCAACACAATTGGCCCCTACTTTGGAACAGCCCCAAACCGAGGAATTGCCCTAGTATTTATAATAGCTGCCATCATAGGACTCATTACAACCCTAATCGCCATGAGCAGCAGGGGATACAAAGTGCTAACTAAAAACTATAATGATGCCTCAACTTCTCTATGACAATTAGCACAAAGTAGCTGGCACAAATCAAGTAAAAAGAAAAGCCAAAGAATTTCTCCTATGGCTCATCATGTGGCTCCCCCGACTAGATTCGAACTAGTGACCTACCGGTTAACAGCCGGTTGCTCTACCGCTGAGCTACAGGGGAGTATGCGGTCTTGGCATTTAAAAGTCCGTATTCAAACCTTTTATTTGCCTCGATGTGTTAACCTGTATACTTGTCGAAACACTTTTTGATCGTTTCGTTTATACAGAACTGACTCTTTTGCTTTGATTCCAAAATCATTGCTTGGAACTAAAGCAGAAACACTATATCCAAGTGCCGGTAATTTTTCAACTAAATTTTCAATAAAAAAGTTTTTAGGATCTTTCGGCTTAGAGCCTTTAAATACAGGCAGAGTTAAAACAACTGTAAATCCTGCTAAGCTATTAACTTTAGCCAAGGCTTTTAGAAACAAATAATATAGTTCTCCCAATTCTACAATTTCTGACTCAAGCTCTTTATCGTACTCAGTTCCACGTTTAGGGGCACCTAAAAATCCTTCAGTAACAATACAGTCTACACCTGTTAAATAGGTGGATTTCATCTTAGTAGCATCGGCTTCAAAGACATTTTTTTCTAAATTTAATTTCGGAGGATTACCGCCAAAATGGTATTGAAAATTATCAACCAACCATTGAAGATTACTCTTAGTTCCTTCAATATTTACAGTTTGTAGATCAGATCCTTTTGCTTTTTTACCTGCTAAGATAGCTTCAATTAAAATTGTTCCAGTTCCACAGAAAGGATCATAAACTGATTTTCCACCCGCTAAATTAAGCATTACTTGCGACAATTTAGGCGGTAACATTCCAAGTTTAGCTGATCTATAAGGCTTTCCAAAATCACGTCGAGAATAGGAATCAATATCTTGAATTGCCGATAATCGGGCAAAGTATTTAACATTCAAAAATTCAAAAAATCCGTACACGAATGTTTTAACATTTAATGCACCACCACTCTTAATTGAGGCAGCAGTAATGGACTCTAGGAAACGACAAGAAAACTTTACATTTTTTTTAACTCGTTTTAAGACATCTAGTTTATGCTTACCATCGAGAAAGTTCGAACTAACTCCAAATAACACTTTACTTTCAAAACTATGACTTGATAAATCATCTGCAATTAAGTTCTCGTCTAGGTAACTTGGCTCACTTAATACTTGATACACTTCTATAACTGACCCTAGCTTATCTAGATGAGACTGAGTAAATTCAAAGTTTAATTCAACTAAAAGATAATCTCTTTGATACCCTTTAATTGACTTTAATCCATATACAGAAACTACTTCTGCAAAAGCTAAATGTAAATTTGTACCGATATGAAAGATATACTTAGTCAAAAAAGAAAACTGTTAATTATAATAATGTATACTGTAGGGGCAATTGCCGGATTTTTTACAGCTTATATACATTCTACCATTAATTTATAGTTTAGAAAACCCACTTACAACAAAATACTTGAAATTAACCCAAAGTATGACTTAAAATCATTTAGTATTATAAAAAAATAACCCCAAAGGCTATGTCGATGTCACTGAACCGAGCACAAATTATCGGAAACTTAACAAAAGACCCAGAAGTTAGACAAACGCCTTCAGGCACACTAGTAGCTTCATTCACAATCGCTACCAATCATACATGGAGAGACCAAACAGGCAACAAACAAGAAAAAGCCGAGTTCCACAATATGGTAGCATGGGGTAAACTAGCTGAAATATGCCAAAGTTACTTAAAAAAAGGTAAAAAAGTATTCGCAGAAGGTAGAATTCAAACTAGAGACTGGGAAGGCGACGATGGAATCAAAAGATATAAAACAGAAATCATAGTTGAAAACTTAATAATGCTTAATTCTAGAGAAGGTGACGGAGCAACTAGTGGTTACGACTCAGAACCAAGCTACGCTCAACAACCAAGCTCGTCTAAAGCTGATGATGTAGTAGAAGAAGAAATTTCTATCGACGACTTACCATTCTAAAACAAAAAAGAGTTGTCTCGAATATCGAGGCAACTCTTTTATTATTATTTGCTAAGTAAAAATAAGGAGAGTAATACTTAAAAGAGAACTAAGGTGGTGCTTGACCACCCAAATGTGTTCCCATAACTACTAGTACAAGGATAACTTACGCTAAAAGCCTAAATGTCCAAGCCTTATAACAGCTTTAAGTCATTACCCTTCTTGCTTCCACTTAACCAAAATTTAAAAGAACTTCTATCTACTAAGTAATTATACTATATACAAGAGCAATGTCAAGTATTTCTTTAGAAAAATCATTAGGTAAATTAATTTTAATACTAGGTCCATCCGGCACAGGCAAGGGCACAGTTATAAATCATCTAAAAAAGTGTTACCCAGAGCTAGTTTTTCCGGCTTCTTATACAACTCGTGACATGCGTGCAAACGAAGTAGAAGGCGAAGTCTATCATTTTACTTCTAAACCAGTTTTTAGACAAAAAATCGAAAGTGGAGATTTTCTTGAGTGGGCAATTGTACACGGCGACAATTACTACGGAACTGATAAAAAACAAATTCTAGAAAATCTACAAGCAGGCAAAACAGTATGCAGAGAAGTAGATATTCAAGGAGTATTATCTCTACAAAACCTTATTCCAAAAGAGCAAATCTATACAATTTTCTTAACAACCGATTCTTGGGAAAAACTTGAAAATCGAATCAAGAAAAGAGCCAATATTAGCGAAGAAGAATTATATAAAAGAAAAGAAAGCTATTTAAAAGAGATCGAATACAAAGATCAAATGTCGTATACAATGTACTCTGAAGACGGAGCAATTGAACAAGGGAATCAAGAAGCAGAAAGGATCGTTGCCCAAATTTTAGCAAAATAACTGGCACGGCTTTCATTGCCTTTGTAGCAAGAGTTACATATACTAATTGAGTAATACAATTTTACTATTTTGACGATGTTTAATCCTGTTGACCTAAAAAAATCCCTAAGCGACCTAGAAAAAGAAAATATTAAATACTGGCAAACTAATAAAATTTTTGAAAAAAGCACTTTAGCGCGAGAAAATGACTCTAAGTTTGTCTTTTTTGACGGACCTCCTTTTGCTAATGGACTTCCACACTATGGTCATATTTTAGCACTTTCTATAAAAGATGCAGTTACTAGATACTGGACTATGCAAGGCAAATACGTACCAAGAACTAATGGATGGGATTGTCATGGACTTCCTGTAGAGTACGAAATTGAAAAAGAATTAGAACTTTCAGGCCACAAAGACATTATTAACTTAGGAGTCGAAGTTTTTAATCAAAAATGCAAAGAAAGTGTATTTAAATACACAGCTGAATGGGAAACCCTATTCGAAAGACTTGGTCGTTGGTACGATTCAGATTCTACTTACGCAACTCTCGAAAATTCCTACATGGAATCAATCTGGTGGATTTTTAGACAAATTTGGGAGAAACAATTAGTTTACAAAGGATTTCGAACTATGCATATTTGCCCACGTTGCGAAACTCCACTTTCAAATTTTGAAGTATCGCAAGGATACAAAGACGTTACGGATCTTTCCGCGATTGTAAAATTTCAACTATTATCAGAAACCAACACCTATATCTTAGCTTGGACAACAACTCCCTGGACCCTTCCGGGAAACCAAGGACTAGCATTAGGACCGAATATTAAGTATGTAAAAGTAGAATTTGAAAGTGCCAACTATATTCTAGCTGCCGACAGAGTAGAATCGGTTTTCAAAGATAAAACCTATACTATTGGCGATGAAGTGGAGCCTAAAAAATTAGAAAATCAAAAATACAAACCTCTATTCAATTATTACAATACAAAAGAAACCAACAATTTTATTGTAATGTTAGATGAGTTCGTAACTACCGAAGACGGTACTGGAATCGTACATATTGCCGGTGGATTTGGTGAAGACGACTACAAACTTTGCCGAAAAAATAACCTAGAACCAATTCAACACGTTGGAATGGACGGGCATTTTAAACCCGAAGTAACAGAATTCGCCGAAAAGTTTGCAAAAGGACAAGATCAAAACATTTGCGAACACCTAAAGTCAGAAAACCTACTATTCAGTAGCGAAAATTATCGACACAGTTATCCTCATTGTTGGAGATGCGACACACCACTTTTAAATTACGCGCTACAATCTTGGTTCATTGAAGTTACTAAAATTAAAGACAAACTAATTAAAAATAATAAACAAATTAATTGGCAACCAGCTCACATTCAAGAAGGTCGATTTGGAAAATGGTTAGAAAACGTAAAAGACTGGAACATTTCAAGAAACAGATTCTGGGGATGTGCTATTCCAATCTGGGAATGTAGCTGTGGACATCAAGAATGTATTTCTTCAATCAAAGAATTAAGATTTAAATCAACTAATAAAAATAACTTATATTTCGTAAGACACGGACGGGCTGAACACAACGACTTAGGGGTACTTAGTTCAAATATTAATACAATTCGAAATCTTACCGAATTAGGCAAAGAACAAGCAACAAAACTAGGTCAAGATTTAAGCGACAAAAATATTCAATATATTTACTGTTCACCATTCCATAGAGCCGTTCAAACTGCCGAAATCATTAGTAAATTAACTGGGGCAGAAATAATAGTTGACGATAGAATCCGTGAACATGACTGCGGAACACTCGAAGGGCAACCATTCGAAATTCAATCCAACGAAATCTTAGAATCAAAAAATCCATATACTCACAAACCAGGTGAAACCGGAGAATCATTAAAAGAAACCGAAGTTAGAATGGTGGCGTTTTTAGATTACGTGTCTAACAAACATAAAAACGCCAACATTGTCGTAGTTAGTCATGGCGGTCCAATTTCAATGGTAAAAAGATACTTAGAAGATGGACCTACTAATAAAGAACTAGTTAACAACTTAGCATTTATTAAACATGAAGACGTTCATCATTTTGAACTTGGTGCTGTTCCAACCAACAACGGCGAACTTGATCTGCATAAACCATTTATCGACGACATAAAATTAGAGTGCAGCGACTGTAAAAAAGAAATGTCACGAATTCCTGAAGTATTTGACTGTTGGTTTGAAAGTGGAGCTATGCCATATGCTCAACTACATTATCCGTTCGAAGAAAAACAAGAATTCGAACAAAATTTCCCGGCCGACTTTATTGCAGAAGGTTTAGATCAAACGAGGGGCTGGTTCTATACCTTACATGTACTTTCAACAATCTTATTCGACAAACCAGCCTTTAAAAATGTTATCGTCAACGGAATTTTACTCGCAAAAAATGGTGAAAAACTTTCCAAACGAAAGAAAAACTATCCTGATCCAAACCTATTATTCGAAACAAAAGGGGTAGATTCCACTCGACTATTCTTATACCAATCAACCGCGCCACTGGCTGAAGATGTAAGATTTTCTGAAGACCATGTAGATGAAATCCTAAAAAAATACACTCTTACTTTATTTAATACCTATAGTTTCTTTGTAACATATAGCAACATTGATGGATTTGACCCAGAAAAAGACAGCAACCTAGAAGGCAAAGACTTACATGAATTAGACAGATGGATACTTTCAGAATTAAATCAATTAATTACTGAAGTTACCGAAAACATGAATGCTTACAACTTAAATAAAGCTACTAGACCTTTAATCAGTTTCGTAGATAACCTTTCAAACTGGTACATTCGTCGTAGCCGAAGAAGATTCTGGAAGTCAGAAAACGATTCAGACAAAAAACAAGCTTACGCTACATTATACACCGTGCTTACAGAATTCTGTAAATTAGCAGCGCCATTCACACCATTTCTAACAGACGAAATTTACCGAAATCTAACTAAGCAAGAATCAGTACATTTAGCCGAATGGCCAAAATCAAATCCAAAATTAATTGACTCAACTTTAAATCAAAAAATGGAAATTGCACGAACAATAGTAAGTTTAGGACACGCAATTCGTTCCAAAGAAAATTTAAAAGTACGACAACCGCTAAGCAAACTAAAACTTGCTTTACCTGAAAGCTACCAAGCCAAATTTGTCGAAGAACTTAATGATGTAATTTGCGAAGAATTAAATGTAAAAGAAATTGAAGTTATCGAAAATCCAGATACTGAAGTAACTAAAAAAATCAAACCAAATGCTAAAGACCTTGGTCCAATACTAGGTACTCGCATGAAAGACGTACTCGAAGCTGCCAGAAAAAGTGAGTTTGAAATTCAAGAAAATTCCGTCTTAATTGCAGGCGAAACCATAAGTTTAGACAAATTCGAAATCGTTTACGAATCAAACCCAGGCTACAGTGCCGAAAGTATTAACGGGATTGTAGCAATTCTAGATACATCTATTAGCGAAGAATTAAAACAAGAAGGATTAATTAGAGATATCGTTAGAATCGTTCAAGAATTCCGAAAAGAAATGGACTACAACGTAAGTGATCGAATCTACCTATTCATACAAACGGAATCTACTGAATTACAAACTGCAATTCAAAATTTTGCAAATTACTTAAAAAAGGAAACCCTTGCAATCGAACTTCAGAATTCAGGTAACTTTGAATACGATTCTGAAAAACTAACTACAATCGAAGACATTGAACTTACCATCGCCATAAAACGGGCCGAAGTATAAAAAAATTTAACACAAACTTGTAAAATTCAAAAAAAAATGTATCTTAAAATAGAAATTAATTTATAAAACAATGGAACTAGCACTGCAAATTAGTCAAATTATAGTATCAATATTACTAGTATTAGCAATATTAAGCCAAAATAGAAGCCAAGGATTGTCGGCCTCATTCGGTGGTACCGGCCAATTCTACATTGAGAAAAGGGGAGCAGAAAAAGTTATTTATTACATAACTTTAACTTTATCAATTTTATTCGTAGGACTTTCTATAGCTGGATTATTTATCTAGAAACCAATGTTATTCAAAAAAGTTGTAAAAAACTACTCATCTAGAGATAGAATTTTGTCAGCATTGCTGGCAGGAACAATTGCCCTAGTATTAATTTTTAATATTGGTCAAACAATTCTGGAAAAATCAAAATTATCAGGAAATAGTAAAACCTACACAGAAGGATTAATTGGTGAAATAGAAGTAATAAATCCACTTTTCAGAGATTTAAACACATTAAACCGTGATATCACAAGTTTAATGTACGCCGGACTAACAAAGCACAATCCAGAAAATAAAACTTTTGAACCTGACTTGGCTACTTTTACTATTAATGATAATAGTACCGTTTATACTTTTACCCTTAAAGAAGATATTTTCTGGCATGACGGTAAACCAGTTACGATTGACGATGTTTTGTTTACCTACAAAACGATTCAAAGTCCCGACTTTAAAAATGTGGCTCTTCGACAAAGTTTAAGCAGTGTAACTATTGAAAATAGCGCCATAAATGAAATACAATTTACCTTAAAATCCCCAAATGCATTTTTCTTAAGTCAAACAGATATTGGCATCTTACCAAAACATATTTATCAAGATGTACCAATTAGCGAAATTGGACAAGAAGTACAGTTAAACAAACCAGAACTACTTGTTGGTTCAGGGAGATACTATTTAGATGAAATTGAGTTAGTAAATCCTAAACTAAACAGGATAGTTCTTAAACAATATAAAAATTACCATGGATTACCATCATCCATTAAGACTGTACGATTTTTTATTTTTCCAGACACTGAAAGTCTTATAACGACTCAAGCAAGTTTAAACGCAATTAATAATTTCCCAAATGAATTAGCCTCTCAGATAAATCCCAACAGTTTTAAAACGAAAGAATATCTTTTACCTCAATATACTGCCATTTTCTTGAACATAGATAAGCAAACCTTAGTTTCAAGAAATTTAAGAGTAGTCTTAAAAAGAGTAGCTAATGCAATTGATTTCGAAAAAATACTTTTAGATAAACAAAGTGTTTCTAGGCCGTTTTTCTTA
Organism: Candidatus Peribacteria bacterium; assembly: GCA_943349385.1. Taxonomy (GTDB): domain Bacteria; phylum Patescibacteriota; class Gracilibacteria; order UBA1369; genus CALQZM01. Next base: position 1,618 of record CALQZM010000004.1, on the reverse strand, counting down.
TATGAAACTATTAAAGACAATACAGAGCTTAATCCAACTATAATCGAAGCCTTGCTAGAAGATGATGGCTATAATATAAACACAGATACAGGATTTGCGGAACTAAATGGTGAGCCACTTATATTATCATTACTCGTACAAAATTTCACTAATAACCAAGAAAGAAACGACGAATACAAAATCTTAGTAGAAAATTTAGTTAAAGAATACAAAAAAATTGGAATTCAAATCAAACCACAGTACTACGAAGCCGATACCTTCGCCAAATTACTTGCAGCCAGAGAATTCGACTTAGTACTTTACGGACACAGCCTTGGAACCGATCTAGATTCATTCTCCTTCTGGCATTCAAGCCAAACAGGTATTACTGGACTTAATATATCGAACTACAGAAACATAGCTACAGATAGCCTTTTAGAAAGAGTAAGAGTAACTAACGACATTCAAGAAAGGAACGATTTACTGCTTAAAATAAACGAAAAGCTAGTTGCAGATGTGCCAGCAATCTTTCTTTATACTGACAAACATTTATTTATGTTTGACAATAGAATAAAAAACCGTAAAATCCTATCGTCCTATGCTTTCTCGAGCGACCGCTTTTACGACATCGAAAACTGGGAACTGGACAATTAAACAAGCTAATTAATTAATAGAAGACAATATGCAGGCAATATTAAAAAAAGATCTTCATCCACTAGGACAAAAAGGTCAAGCAGTACAGGTTAAACCAGGATACTTTAGAAACTTCTTATTCCCACAAGGATTAGCAGTTGCAGCAACAAGAAAACTACTTGTTAAAGCCGCAGAAGTTAACCAAAAAGTACAAGAAGAACAAGTTCGTCTTAAGAAAGAAGCCGAAAAACTACGAGAAACATTAAGAGAAACTTCAATCCACATCAAAGAAAAACTTACTAAAAAAGGTACTCTTTTCGCTAAAGTATCAGCAAAAGAAATTGCGCAAGCAATTGAAGCTCAAGCCAAAATTGTAGTTCGACCAGATCAAATCGTTCTAGCTGCGGCAATCAAAACTATAGGAACCTTTGAAGTAGACGTTAAGTTACCATCTGGAGTAAATGCTAGAGTTAGAATTATCATAGAAGGAGTTGAGTAAAATTCTTTGTATCGACTACGGAACTAAAAACGTTGGCATCGCAATCTCGGATGCCACACAAATAATGGCTTTCGCCAAACCAGTACTATCCAATGACGCCGATTTGCTTAAGAATCTGCGTCATTTTATTGTAAACGAACAAATAGGCAGTGTAGTTATTGGAATGCCGCATACAGGCAATAAAGACCTAGATCTTGAGGTATTTAAGCAAAAACTTCAATCGGAGTTCCCAACTATTTCCGTAGAATTTATTAACGAAGACTATTCAACCTCTGAAGCCTATGAATTAATGGAAACAATCGGGTTATCGGAACTAGAACAAAAAAAATTAAAAGACTCATACGCAGCACTAGTAATGCTAAATAAGCATATTAATGCATAATATGTTTTACGAAGTCTCCGTCAACGGAGGAATCTATATTTTGTATACAGCTGCAAAGTAAATAAGCATATTAATGCATAATATGTTTTACGAAGTCTCCGTCAACGGAGGAATCTATATTTTGT
>CALQZM010000003.1 GCA_943349385.1 Candidatus Peribacteria bacterium | reverse complement strand
CAAATAGTTTAATAAAAATTTCGGTAGCTTGACTCGATGCCATGTCCATTTGCTCAGGATCACTAGCCTCTAAAATATTTAGCCCCATCGGCCGCTCCATATTAGACGGATCAAAAACAATCACATCTTTGGCACGCTCTTTTGGAATATACTGCAAACAATCCTCAATTAAATCGCCATGCGGATCAATTACACAAAGACCTTCACCATTCTTAATATCTTGTCTAGCCATCCAATTTAAGAAAACGGATTTACCAGAACCAGATTTACCTATTACATAAAAGTGTCTTGAACGATCTTCTTTCAACATCTTAATTGGCGTTATAACTCCACGATAAGTATTATTTCCTAGCCAAATACCTTCTTTAGGAGTTTCGATTGGAGCAGGCAATACTTTATACTTAAGCCAGTCAATTGATGGCGTATAATTATATATTGAATCTGGAAAGTGAAAAATATTAGCCAACTCATCTGGAACTAAAACCGAAGTCTTTTCACCAAATTTAAAGTAATTATTTTTCAAACTAAATAACATGATTTTATTATTAATAAAATCAATTGGAACTATTCTACGGATTTGAAACCAGTTACTAGCAGCATCTTTAAATATGTTAAAAGCAATAAATATGCTATTTGCAATTTCAGTCGATCTTGCCTTAGACTTTGTACTTGTGAAAATCCGTATAACCGTATCAAATCCAACTTGAGCTGACTTTGTACCAATATTCTTAGCAACCTCTTCATCAACAGCTAACATACGTACAAATGGATCGCCTCTATCAGAACCAGGCGCATTAGTTGAACCTTTCACTTTATCAAATCCGAGCAAGATTCCAATAAAGGCAGTATTCAAATAGCCAATAATTGGTATTTTACTTAGAAATCCACCACTAGATTTTTTACCTTTATACAAATTAGTACCAAGCTCTCTAGCATCTTCTTGCCATTTATTAGACCTCGGTCTAATAACTAAATCTATTATTGCTACTTCATCTGGCTCCAGTTTTGAAAGTACATTCGTTACGCCATTCAATGGATCATTTTCGATTTCCTTATACATCTTAACTGGATACCACGACTGCTTAACTAAATAAGCAAAGAAACTCTTAATTTTATAACCTTTTCGATCAACTAAAACTGGCTCTGCTATATCAATTGAAGCATTTGGATAGTACGAGGTAATTTGTTTTTCTAAAATTTCTTTATACGGCTTATACGTTGCAACATGGAATTCAATAATGCCATTTCTACAAACTAAACTAAACTGGACAATATCCAGTTTAAATAAGAACACTCTTATTCTGTTACGCAAGTCCAATTCCCTTATCTCATGCAAAGCACGATACAATTGTGACATTATCCCTATTTTTTCTCTAAAATCCTTTTCTACCTCTTCTTGACGATCTTTTTGTGAATCATTCCGAGGCACCAAAATCTTATAAGTAACAACCTCATCATTGGCTTGGTGAGCTGCATAAAAATGCATAAAGAAACTACCAATTTTGTATAAAACTAGCGCCAACACAATCCATAGACCAACATCCCAAGCAGAAGCTAAAAATTCTCGCATTTACTAAGATTTAATTAAATATCTAAGTATTATAGCAGAAAACAGCCAAAAATGGAAGATATTTAGCACTAAAAATGTTATTTAAGAATCCAACCCAAATAATACCCGCCTAGCGTTATCAGATATTTCATGTGAACCATTTAAATCTATACCGGAGGTATCTAAAAATTGTTGAATTTCGCCTCTTACGACCAAAACTCTAGGCATTTTAATCGGTAGTTGTGGATAAGCGTAATACCAGAAATTTGCTATAAAATTTTTACAATAAGCCAAAAATCTTTCAAATTCTTTTTGGTCTGCTTGAATAGAGTCTTTAGAAACTAAAACTATACCATTTAAACGAACAACTATATTAGAAATATACAAAGAATTTTCACCATCCACCCATTTTTCTGCTAAAGTTTTTACATCTTCAACAGAAGGAAAAAACAAATTAGGCTTAAAATAAAGTGCAAATTCAGGTGAACCATCTACCTTACAAATTTGCATTGTTAAATTATAATGCGCAGGATCAATATTATCATCCTCAATAATTAAATTAGATAATCCGTTTGCATTTATATCATAATAAGGACAAGTAAAATCCATTTCATCTTCTAGTTCAGGAATTTTATCAGCATAGTCAATCACCCTAGTTGCCCTACTTGAATGATCAAAAACTGGCAAAGTAGAAGCTCTAGCAGATTCAGGTGTATTAAATCGACCACGAGTATGTCTAAGAATTTTTCGATTTCGCATAAATTTTAAAATCAACTTATTACAACTCCTCAATCTTAACTCTAACTTGTTCAGTAGTGTTTCTATCTCTAATAGTTACACAACCATCCTCAAGAGAATCAAAATCCACCGTTATACATTTAGGAGTGCCAATTTCATCTTGTTTACGATAACGTTTACCAACAGTTCCAGCCTCATCATACTCAACATAATAGCCTCGAGCCACCAATGCAGCTTGGATTTTTCGAGCTAATTCCTGTAGTTCTGGTTTTTTAATTAAAGGAAACACCGCGTAATTTACCGGTGCAATTTTAGGATCTAAATCTAAATAAACCCGCGTCTCACCATTTTCTAATTCTTGCTCACGGTAAGCGTCCATTAAAATAATTGTAATTAATCGAGATAATCCAAAAGTAGGTTCAATTACATGAGGAACAACCTTTTTACCATCAGGATAAGTATAAACTAGAGCTTGGCCAGATGCATTTGCATGATTTGTTAAATCAAAGTCAGTTCTGTATGCACAACCAAACATTTCTTTATAACCCCACGGAAACTCGTACTCCATATCTTCAGTCCGTTTTGAGTAATGCGACAATTCATGTTCTTCGTGGATTCTCCATCTTAGTTTTGTAGTATCTAAACCTACTAGGGCAATAAACTCATTCATCTGAGACTTCCAATACTCAAATAATTCGTTCCAATCTTGAACTTCAGGATCAAAAAAGTATTCAAATTCCATTAAATCAAATTCCAGAGTTCTAAAAGTGAATTGACCTTTAGTAATCTCGTTTCTAAAAGCCTTTCCAGCTTGTCCAATCCCAAATGGCAATTTTGGATGCACCGAGTCCATAATATTCTTAAAATTTATAAACAACCCTTGAGCAATTTCACCTCTTAAATAAGTTTTTGAACCAGCTCCTTCAATAATTCCAATTTCAGTTTGGAACAATAAATTAAATTTACGAGCTTTATTTAGCGGATTTCCATCTGGTGACTTTAGTCCTTCTTTTTCAATAATTGCATTTAAGTCTTCTGCGGACATTCCATCTACCTTAATTTCTTCTTTACCAATAGAAGCGTAGTAATCTTCGATAATATGATCGGCACGGTACCTTTTTCTATTTACAGTATCCTCAACCATCACATCTCCAAAGTTAGCAACATGCCCTGAGGCTTCCCATACTTTAGGATTAATCATTATAGAAGAGTCCACTCCGTAAATATCTTCACGAGAACGAATAAACTTATTCCACCATAGCTTTTTTATATTCTCCTTTAACTCAGCACCGTATGGACCATAATCATAGGTATTGGCCATCCCACCATAAATCTCACTACTAGGATAAATAAAACCTTTTCTCTTAGCCAAAGCAGAAACTCTTTGCAATAAATCAGACATAATTTAAAAAACAAATATTAACAATTGTATAACATACAAAGGGCTACTATTCAATAAATTCTAAATTTGAGCAGAAAGAGCTGCAAATTCACTACCAACTAGCGGGCTTGCTCCTAAGACCAATAAGATAAACTTAGAAACAAATTATCCACTAAATTATAAAATCTTTAAACATCCTTACTTATTGAGCTGGAGGTGTTGGTTGAATAGCTTGTTTAGCTTGCTGTTCTTTCATTTTATTTCTAAAATCTAACATTGCATTTTGCAATACCGATAAGAAAGATTCAGCTGTTCTGTGATTCAAATTAATTCTATCCACAATTTGAATTTCAGCTGGATTTGTATTTGGAAGAGCGTATCCAAAGTCTAAAACAACTTCATTCATGTTAACGTGAACAGAAACAGCATTTGAATAAGCGCCAGCTTGATTAGCATCAGGAGCAAAAGAAACTTTAATATTTTGTTGTGGATTTTGATCAGCCATAAACTTAAATTAAATTAATATATTTAAATTTTAACATTTTTCAAAACAAGATTCAATTATTGAAGCTGTAAAAAATTTTGCAATATCTTTAAGCCATCCGGAGTACCAATACTTTCTGGATGGAACTGAATTCCAAAAACAGGTAATTTTTTATGTTCAAATGCCATTAACAAACCTTGATCTAAAGTTTCAGCAGTAACTGTAAAATCTTTGGGTAAAGTTGACTTTTCTACAATTAAAGAATGATACCTCATTACATCAAATTCAGTAGGCACATCTTTAAACAGTTTCGAATTACCAATTTGTTTAACCAAAGACCTAACACCATGCAACACCTCTGGTGCATGAATTACCTTAGCTCCAAATTGAGCAGCAATTCCCTGATGCCCTAAACACACACCTAAAATAGGCTTACGCCGAAAAAAATAATTAATTGCATCTTTACATACTCCAAAATCAGAATCTTTAGTCGGGTTCCCTGGCCCCGGAGAGATAACTAAATGGGTAAAATCTAGCTTCTTTAATGCCTTTAAATCAATTTCGTCATTTTTAAAAACCAGTACTTTTGCCCCTAACAGACTAAAGTACTGGAAAATATTATATGTAAAAGAATCATAATTGTCGAGCAATACTACTTTTTTATCTAACATTACCTTGAATATAATTATAAGCCGCTACTGAAGCATAAACGCCTTCTGCAGCACCAATGATTGCTTGTTTAAATTTAGCATTGGTAACATCACCAGCTGCATAAAACCCAGGAACATTAGTTTCGGCTTCACGAGTAATTATTACTTCTCCTCTTTCATCAAGATCAGCTCCTACTTGTTTGGCCAATTCGCTCATTGGCGTCCAACCAATAGCTACAAACACACCATCAACAGCTAAAGTTTTACCATCCTTTAATAATAATTGGGTTACTTTCTCGCCATCACCTTGAATCTCAGCAACTTCAGTATTATATAAAATTTCGACCTTCGGATTAGCTTGAATTCTTTTAATATTCACAGGCTCAGCTCGCATTTCACCTTTTCTTACAAGCACATAAACTTTTTTTACATGTTGAGCCAAAATATTAGCATCAATTGCTGCCGAATCTCCACCTCCAACTACAACTACGATTTTTTCTTTAAAGAATGCAGCATCACATAAAGCACAATAAGTTACTCCTTTGGCAGAGTATTCTTTTTCGCCAGGTGCACCCAAATATTTATGTTTTGTTCCAGTAGCTAAAACAACAGTCCAGGCAAAAACCTCTTTTTCAGCAGTTCCAACTAACAACTTAAATACCTGTTTTCCATTTAATTCAGTTTTTTCAATACTAGAGACTCTGTCATATTCAAATTTTGCGCCGGATTCCATTGCGTGCTCCATAAACACCATTCCCATATCTGGACCAGTAATTGATTTAATGCCAGGATAATTTTCTACCAGGTTAGTTGTAGTAATTAAGCCACCAGGCTGCTCTGCATAAACGACAACATCTAAATTAAATCTGGCTGCATACATTCCGGCACTTGAGCCAGTTACACCCCCACCAATAACTATCGCATCATATATTTTGATATCACTCATAAAGTTAGATTAAATTTTTTATTATTTAGATTATAGCAGAAAATGAAAATTGAAAAAAATATATAAAAAGACTAATATAAATTGCAACTTTATAAAACCTATAAACTCTGATGAAATTCTTTAAAAAAATCCTTAAAAATCCATTTAAGAAAAAAACAAACACTAGCAAAAATCCAACCATAATCTTTGAAAAACCTAAACAAAAATTTGGTTTAAAACAAAGAAAAATGCTAAAAAATATCGCAAAAAGAACTTTTTTAAAAAATGCACCAATCAATTGGATTGGGGCTTTAACTAATATTTCTAAATGGATTTGGTTTAGTATATTTATGGCCCTTTTTTTAGCAAGTGCCTATTTCACATTTTTTACCGAAATCTTTTATATCAAGAAAATTTTAATTTTTGAAGGACCAACTGAGTCTAACAATCTATCAATCCGAAAAATAGTTGAACCGCTTAGAAACAGAAACCTTTTTTTATTTAGTAGCGAAGATCTAAAAAATACTATAAACCAAAGAGTAGATAATTTATCAAATTTACAAATTCAAAGAAAAATCCCCAACACTCTAATTGTTAAATTCGAAAACTTTAAGAACGTAGCTAATATTACTAATATAATAGGAAAACTAGAAGTCAAAAAAAGTTTTATTATAAATCAAAATGGACTCCTTATAGCCGAAGACAAAATAAGCACAATCCTACCAACAATAAGTATCAAGAACGAAAAAGCCTACAACATTGGAGATCAAATTTTAAAAGTTGAAGAACTTAAATATATTTTAGACGCAAAAAGACAGTTCGAAGAAAAATTCAAAATCAAAATTAACGAAATAAAATACATTCCAAAAGCTAAAGAAATTCGATTTGTAACTGAAAAAGGATACGAAGTTTGGCTGGATATCAAAGTTACCTACACAGAGCAGCTAATGAAATTAAAAAATTCTATTCCCAAAATAGATCTCTACAACGGAAGTTTAGAATATGTCGACCTCAGAATCCAAAGCGCCGAAGGACAAAAAATCATTTACAAATAAAGCAAATAACTGCTATATTGCCGTAAAATTTAAAGTCCACTTATGACATTCCGCTGGAAAGACCAAAAAAAACCAATGCTTTGCCTTGCACCTATGGAAGGATACACCGATTCTGCCTACCGACAATTAATCAAAACTGTTGCTCCTTCGACCATTGTTTATACCGAATTCACCTCTTCGGATGGGCTAAAATACGGAAGTAAAAATAGTTTTAAAAAAATCGAATTCAAGGAAGGTGAAAGACCTTTAATCGCCCAAATCTTTGGGAAATACCCAGAAAACTTTGCCGAATGCGCCAAAATCCTAGAAGACATGGGAGTAGACGCCATAGACATAAACATGGGATGCCCATCTGGTAAAGTAGTCGCTTCATGCCATGGCTCAGCTCTATTTAGAAAGCCTGAGCTTGCCCAAGAAATTGTTTATCAGACTCAAAAAGCAACCACTTTAGATGTTTCAGTAAAAATGAGACTTGGCTTTGACTGCTACACCGAAGAAACCTTACTAGAATTTGCTAAAGGACTCGAAGCTGCAGGAGCTAAACATTTAGCTGTACATGGCCGAACAACCAAACAGCAATACACCGGAACTGCCGATTTTGACCCGATTTATAAAGTAAAAGAAGCCCTAGGGATTTCAGTAGTAGGAAATGGAGATATTAAATCCGTGGCTGACGTGGAGCGTAAACTAGGAATTTTAGACGGAGTAATGATCGGGAGAGCAACCTACGGTAACCCATGGTTCATGGCACAAGTAGAAGCCTATTTCAACGGTCAGGAATACAATCCACCAACAACCTTAGCCGAAATGCTGCCAATGATTTTAAAACAATGTGATCTTTCTTGTGAATTCAAAGGCGAAAAAGTAGGAATGATGGAAATGCGTAAACATCTTGCCAACTACATTCACGGAATCCCAAATGCAGCCAAATACCGTTTCGAACTAGTTCGCGTAGAAACTAAAAAAGATGCCGAAGACGCATTAAGTCGAATAATCGAAGAAACTACTAATGGATTACTAACGCCCGTCTTGCAATAATCACTTTACGTAGTTTCATTTTCTGCCTAGAAAAGTTGACGAAAAAGCAAACCATAACTTGCATAACTACCAAACTAAATAGCTTGGGGCTGGATTTTAAACAGCCTTCATGGTATAATAATATGATTTAAATAAGTCATATTCATGCAAATCGAAAAAATCCTAGCAACTGCAGTAAAATACCAAGCCTCTGATATATACATTTCGGTAGGCATTAAGCCAACCTTACGGATTCATGGGGATCTTGTTCCAATTGCCGAACACCCAATTTTAAACAAAACAATTGCCGAAGAATACCTACTAGAAATCATGAGTGATGCCCAAAGAAAAGAATTCGCAGAAAGCTTCGACCTAGATTTTGCACTTGAAATCGCCGGATTAGCCCGTTTTCGGGTAAACTTATTCATTCAAAACAAAGGTATTGGAGCAGTATTCAGGTATATTCCAAGCGAAACTAAAACTTTAGATGATTTAAACCTACCTACTCAATTAAAGAAGATAGCTGAATATAAACAAGGTATCGTACTAGTTACTGGGCCTACTGGACAAGGTAAATCTACCACTTTAGCCGCAATTATCGATGAAATTAATCGGACAAGACAATGCAATATAATAACTATTGAAGATCCAATTGAATTTATTCACAGCAACAAAAGTTCAATTATTCACCAAAGAGAAGTAGGAACTCACACCAAAAGTTTTAAAGCTGCCCTTAGAGGTGCTTTGAGAGAAAGTACTGACGTTATACTAATTGGTGAAATGCGTGACCATGAGACCATATCTCTAGCCCTAACAGCAGCTGAAACAGGTCACCTTGTTGTATCTACCTTACATACCAGTGGAGCGGCCAAATCAATAGATAGAGTTATCGATTCCTTTCCTAGCGATCAACAAAATCAAGCCAGAATACAATTATCAGAAAGTATTAGAGCCATTGTATGGCAACAATTAATTAAAGGAGCCGCCGGAAACTCAAGAGTTGCAGCCTTAGAAATAATGTTTGCTAATAACGCAATCTCAAACCTAATTCGAAAAAACAAAACTTATCAAATTTCATCAGTACTTGAAACCAGCTTAAAAGACGGAATGCAAACTATGAAGTACGCAATTGAACAACTACAAAACCAAGGATTTATTAATCAAAAAACTGCCTTAGAATATCTTCATGAATTCTCAAATAGCCTTGAAGATACGCAAAACTAATAACTAAACTTAAACCAATTCATACAAACCTAAATTATTCCTTCTAAATTTAGACTTATTTGAATTTAAATTCACTTGAACAGTTACCGGTTTAACTTTACGTCTTTGCAATACCTCTTGAGTCAAATCATACAAATGCAAAGGTCCTTTTTTCTCTAGAATACTGGCAATAACATCAGATACAGTTCCTTCTTTATATCCCCAATTTTTCATTGCATAAATTCCACGACCAATCAGAACATAATCCTCATTGTTAATTAACTCATTGTGTACAGCTTGAACACTTACTGTTTTTGCATCAAAATTAGAATCCAGAATTAATTCAGCAATACGACTGTAATGCATAGGCTCTTGTGTCTTGTTTAAAACATAAAGGATTTTATCAAAAAGTGTTCTAGGGTTAACATTTCGCCATTCTGCCAAACTAACTCCAGAATCTTTTATACAAATTCTACGATCCAAAAGTAAAATTGGTTTAATAGCTTGCGACGAAAACTTAAGCAATTTAGACAAACTAGTTAAACTTTGTTCAGATTTAAATTCGTTTAATTGACTTATAGCTTTAAAAGTAGCTTCTTTTATATAAGAAAACTTAATACTGCTTAACCTAAAATGACTTTTAAAATTTACCCTATTATGTTCCCACACAAAACGCGGATCAATTACTGCTGCCAATTTTAAAACTGGTACATCCTTAGAAGCAAATTTTAATACATCTACAAAATAAGAATCTAAATTAGTCTCGAGAGCTATACCTGCAAATGTATTTATATACTCTAATACTTGATCTTGAAAATTTGATAACTTAGTTAGCGAGGCGCTTCGTGTCAATTTTTTTTGCGCATTATTTTGTATCTGACGAACTCTTTCTCTGGTAATCGAATATTTTTTACCAATCTCAGCCAAAGTAAGTACAGGCATAAAAATACCATATCTAGATTTAATCACATCTTTTTCTCTTTCACTCAAACATCCTAACAAACAATCAATAATCTCAGTAGGTAGTTCTAAATCAGAAAAATTAATCATGTAACCGAAAACTAAAAAATAAATTTACTATGTATCAATCATAGACTAATTGCAATTTAATCGTCAAGCAGGCCCTAAAACAAGTTTCCCTTTCACATAAAGGCTTACTGAATAATAACAACGCCACTTGTTGAAAATAACTAACAACACATATTATGTAAATTCAAATTATTACACCGGTAAGTAATAAAGCTATCAAAGTTTCAAATAAAGATAAAACTCCCCATAGAACCACCTAGTTTTACAAAGACTATCTAACTTTTTAAAATTGAAATTAATATTTTCGACAACAAAGTAACCTTTATTTCATACGGTGGCAAAGGGTGTGAGGGTCGAGATTGTATCCCAATCCCAACCTTTTTTAATTTAGCAAACAGATCCAGTGCAAAATTTTATCTCCGAAGACGAATAATTCAATAAATCAGGAATCTCGCAAGTCAAAGCTAGCGCAATTCGTAATTAGAGACATACAGAGTCGGCTTTTAGCAATGTTATAAACAAAATACAAAACAAATGTCTAATTGTAAATGTTATAAAATTATGCTATAATAAATAGATAAAAATATACAAAAATCATGCATATCAATAAAAAAATTTGGTGGATTACTGGGGTAATTTTGATTATTGGGGTAATTGGATTTGTGCTACTTAAAGCAGATAAAAATTTAACTGATGAAATTGAAACAGAACAAGTTAAAATTACGGATCTAGCAAGGATTATTGGAGAAACTGGAATAATAGAAGCCAACCAAGAAGTAAATTTGTCATTTGAAACAAGTGGACTTGTAAGCCAAATTTTTGTAAACGAAGGAGATACTGTAAAAGCAGGGGAAAGATTAATTAGTCTTCAAGCAGATAAACTAAACGCAGACATACAAGGTGCGGTGGCTAATGTTGAATTTGCCAAAGCCCAACTCAGAGAACTAGAAGCAGGCACAAGAAATATTGAAACGCTCACCAATCAAGTCCAAGTAAATAACGCAAGAACTTCTTTAGAACAAGCTCGAGTAAACCTAGAAAATACTAACCAGCAACAACAACTATTAGTTGAACAATCAGAAAAAAATTTGTTTACTACAGACATTAGAGCTTATTTGACTGATGGGATTCGAGAAGCAAGTTCATTTAGTTACACACCTCCTACAATTACAGGAGTTTACAATTCCAACCAACAAGGAGAATATAATTTAGAACTATATGCTTCGTCATCAAGCTCAGGACATTCATTAAGATATACTGGATTAGAGTCAGGACGAGCTAGTGCTTCAACAACTGGACCAATTGAACTTGGAAATAAAGGATTATTTATTCAGTTTCCGTCAGATTTTGCTAGAAACACTAATATAGAATGGACGATCCCAATTCCAAACACCCGAAGCAGTAGTTACCAAAGCTTGATTAATGCCATAGACACAGCCAAAAAAAACAGAGATTTGGCAATTTTAAAAGCCGAACAAGCAGTCGAAACAGCTTCTAGCAATCTTAATCAAGCAATTGCCCAATTAGATCAAACAAATGCTCCAGCAAGGCCAGAGACAATTCAGGCTCAACAAGCGGCTGTTAAACAAGCTCAAGCATCGGTCAGTAGTATTCAGGCGCTCCAAAAACAAAAAGTGATCACCGCTCCTTTCGACGGAATAGTAAACTATATTAATACTGAGCGAGGTGAATTAATTAGCCCAGGTGCAGCAGTAGTAGGACTAGTTTCAAACGATAAATTCCAAATAAAAGTAAATATTGCCGAAGCCGATATTCAAGAACTAAATTTAGGAGATCCAGCCAAAGTATCATTTGACGCTTACCGAAACGAAGAGTTCGATGCTAAAGTGACTTACATTGCCCCAACAGCCAGTACTATAAACAACGTAACTTCATTTAAAACTACGCTTCAATTCTTAGAACAAAATCCAAAAATTAGGTCAGGACTTTCAGCTAATGTAGATATTATTGCTGACAGCAAAGAAAATGTAGTAGCAGTACCACTTCGAGCCGTTTTCGAAGACGAAAACGGCCTCGCACTCGTAAGAGTAATTAAAGACGGTGAAATCTCTAGAAAAAAAGTTAAAACTGGTCTCAGAGGTTCAAACGGCTATATAGAAGTAGTTTCTGGAATAAAAGAAGGTGAAACAGTAATTACGTTTTTAGATGAAGACACAAGCAAAATCGTAGAAACTAACGAGCAAAAATAATGGAACTTTTCGAAGTCAAAAATTTAACAAAGAAATTCCAAAACCTTAATGAAACTCAAATCTTATTTGACATAAACTTTAAGATAAAAAAGGGTGAATTCGTTTCTGTAATGGGACCTTCAGGGTCTGGAAAATCAACAATCCTTCACATATTAGGATTTTTACTAGATTACACTGATGGTGAATATTTTTTTAAAGGAAAACTTTACGAAAACTACAATCAAGAAGAAGCAGCCCATGTAAGAAATCAAGAAATGGGATTCGTATTTCAATCTTTTAATCTTCTTAACGTAGAATCAGTATACGAAAATGTAAAATTACCTTTAATTTACTCAAATAGTCCGCAGAAAGATTGGGACAAAAGAATTAAGCAAGCAATAGAACAAGTAGGATTAACTCATAGAATCAATTATCCTGTTTACAATTTATCTGGCGGAGAAAAACAAAGAGTAGCTATCGCAAGAGCGCTAATCAATAATCCAAGCGTAATTTTTGCAGATGAACCAACAGGTAATTTGGATTCCAAATCAGGCCAATCTGTGATGGAAACCTTACAAAAACTTAATTCAGAACAAGGACATACAGTAGTTTTAATTACTCACGAAACATCAACTGCCGAACACGCCGAAAGAATAATCTACATAAAAGACGGCCGAATAGAATCAGACAAAAAAGTAAAAAACAGAAAAATCGCAAAATTAGGTTACCAAAAATAAAATGCACCTAAAACACACTCTAAATACCGCAATAAAAAGTTTACTTTCTCAAAAATCCAGATCTCTCCTGACTGTTTTAGGAATTGTAATTGGTGTAGCGGCTATTATTGTAGTTATGGCGCTAGGGTCAGGAGCCCAAAAATTAATCATAGGACAAATCAGTAATTTAGGAGCCGAAAGTGTGGTTGTTCAAGGTGGAGACGGAAGTTTAAATACTCAATCTAGAACTCAAACTTTAACAGTCGAAGACTACGAAGCCATTATTGAACCAGGAAACATTCCAAATCTTGCTTCAGCAAGTCCAATAGTTACAGTCAGCGAACTAGTTTCAAACGAAAATAAAACCTATAGACCTGCTATATTTGGCAGTATCGCCCAATTTTTTATAGAAAGTTTTAATATTTATCCAACCGAAGGAGTACCTTTTTCAGAAGAAGAAATTCGATCTCGAAGTAAAGTTGCAATAATTGGACAAGAAGTAAAAAGACAACTATTTGACACCAGCGAATCAGTAGTAGGGCGAACAATAAAAATAGGAGACCAAAGGTTCAGGATTGGAGGAGTTTTTCCAACCACTGGCCGGATTGTATTTTTTGATGTTGATGAGCTTGTATTAATTCCCTATACCACAGCCCAAACCTACTTAACTGGCGAAAACACATTTGTACAAATTAACCTTCGAGCCGACAACGCCGAAAATGTAGAAAAAGTTGTATTCGACACAACAAACATCGTTAGACAATCAAGAAACATTGCCACAGGCGAAGAAGATGACTTTAGAGTCCAAACCCAACAAGCCCTTGTAGAACAAGTTGGTACAATTTTATCTACACTAACAGCCTTTTTAGTAGCAGTTGTAGCTATTTCTCTAGTCGTTGGAGGAGTAGGAGTTATGAACATAATGCTGGTTTCTGTGACCGAAAGAACCAAAGAAATAGGCTTACGCAAAGCACTTGGTGCCACTCAAAAGAACATTTTAACTCAATTTTTATTTGAATCTGTAATTCTTACCAGCCTTGGCGGCCTAGTTGGCATAATCTTTGGAACAATTATTGCCTACGTCACCTCTATCTATTTATCTCAAACCTTAGTTCAAGAATGGAAATTCGTCTTCCCAATCAACGCAGTCCTTTTAGGAGTAGGAGTTTCTGCATCAGTCGGACTAATATTTGGAATCTATCCAGCCTCAAAAGCAGCCAAAAAAAATCCAATCGAAGCCTTACGATACGAGTAGGCAGTAGCTTAGAATTTTAGATCCAAATGCCTTGCAACCTTTTTTAGTCTTACTTCAAACAAACTACTCAAATAGTCAATAATAGACTATTTGCAATTTAATCGTCAAGCACGCCCTACAATAGCATTTGCTTTTACGTAAAGGCTTACTATATAATAATAAAGACATTTGTTGAAAATAAATAACAACACATATTATGTTAATTCAAGTACTACAATCAATAGGATTGTCAGAAAAAGAAAGTAAAATCTATTTAGCAATGCTAGAACTTGGGACTCAACCAGTAAGCATAATTGCCAAAAAAGCTACTCTAAACCGAACTACGACCTACTTAATTTTAGAAGAACTAAGCCAAAAAGGATTAATTCACTCCTACAGCAAACGTAAAGTTTTGTACTACTCAGCAAATTCACCAGAACATTTTTTAATATACTTAAAAGAGAAAAAACAAAATCTGACCAACCAAGAAGATCTAATAAGCGCCAATTTAGAGGCATTCAACCAAATTACTGAAAAAAGAAGCATTAAACCTAAAGTGCAATTTTTTGAAGGACTAGATGGAGTTAAAGCAGTTTACCAAGACACTTTAACTGCGAGCAACACTATAAAATCATTTTGGGGAATCCACACAATCCCCACCCAACTTTCAGAATTTATTTTTAAAGACTATATTCCAACTAGAGTTAAAAACAACATATCAATCGAAGTTATTACACCGGTAAGTAATAAAGCCATCGAAGTTTCAAATAAAGATAAAGCTCACCTTAGAACCACCTACTTTTACAAAGAAGATCTACCTTTTGAAATTGAAATTAATATTTATGACAACAAAGTAGCCCTTATTTCATACGGTGGCGAAGAGTATTCAGGCGTAATTATAGAGAACAATAAAATCGCCGATGCCTTAATTACGATTCACACTCTAGCCAAACTATACTGCAGTAAAAATTCTAAAAAAACTTAAATTTTTTTTTCGCCTAAATACCACAACATTTGGGGAACTACCAAAGAACTAGTTTGTAAAGTTTCAAAATCAGTACTCAAACTACGAGTAATTACATCGGTAATTCTTCGATCTGATTGATAGCAAACAATTTTTAAAGTTTCACCCACTGTATGCTTAACATAAGCACTTTTTTTAAATCTTTTAGTCCAAGTTTCAGGCATTGAATAAACCAATTTAACACTCACTGCCCCATTTTCAACTGAGTGCACTGCTTCTAAATTTTTATCTCTACCATCGGCACCAAAACAACTACTAATTTCAGATTGATCAACACCACATAAACCCAACAATCGATAAAATCTATGACTGGCTAAATTTCTAAATTCAACAGAATCGTAATTCTCAATAACTTGACTTACATATTCAGGACTTAAAGATTTAGGCGCTACCGCAGCATCTAAATAATATAAATCTCCTTCTCTTAAGAAGTTATTACCAACTTCACTTAATTTTTCAACTTCCATATTACCAGAAGTTATACCTTTTATAACTAACCACCGAGGAACATCACTCTTTAAATGTTCTGGCAATTTACTGCCTTCACCAAACATAGAATCTAATTTAGCCGTAGTAAAATCTTCTTGTACTGTAAAAATACTAAAATCATCACCATAACGAATACTAGAATTTTCAGGGCCTGCCGGATACTCAGTTGCGAACCTACTTTTTAAATCTGCTAAAGCCTCAATATTTTGATCAATAACCAAAAAATTTACTTTTTTACCATGGGCTTTATTAAAATCACCTTTAACCGAAAAATTATCAAGAATATCCCCAATCTCATCACCATTACCAACGCCTAGAATTACGACTGTAATAGAATCAGAATGTTCTAATGAAGGTAATGCATTAATTGCATTATAAACAGTAGGTAAAACGGTCACAAACTGCAGCCTAGCGAGTCTAGCGAAAATATAATTAGGATTATGCACTAATTGGTCCCATAAATCACCTTCATACGGAAAGCCCATCGGTAATCTGCCAGATTGAATTACTTCGTTCAAAATCTCAACTAATTCATAGTACTCAGGCGGAGCCATTAAATCAGTTTTTCTCCAATCGGTACTATTGATAGCTGCATTAGCTCTGTAAGCAGTATTAGCACGTGTTAGTAAATCCGGTTTAAAGTCAAAATCCGGGGAGAGTATACGGTCAATAGCCTGCAACGATAGGTTTTGATAATCAACATCTACTTGATTTGGGACTGCCTCTACTACTTCTGGCGAGCCTGAAATAGCTAGCTTTTCTGTTTCATCTAATCCTTTTCGAGTTGAATTTAAACCTTGCGACATTATTAAAACTTAAGATTAATACTAAGGCTCAAAATTATACAAGGATTAAACTGGATGTAAAGCCCATTTTCTAAATATAAGACTCAATCCTAGCATATAATACCTTATCTTCTAGCAGCAATCCAAATAGACCATCACGGAAAATAATGAACAATTTCCCATCTAGCAAAATTAAATCCATAAAATCCAAATATTTCAAGAAATAAGAAACAAATTCTGAACTGTCTTCAACCGAAGAATAAACAATTAAGTTTTGCTTTTTATTAAGTGAGATTTTCTTTATTTTAAGTAATAAATTACAATTCCCACTAATCACAACTACATTACTTGCAACTTTAATCGCTTCAAGAATTGCTCTAAAAAGTGAATATTTATTATCAAAATACTTAGTATGAGACGACTCTAAGATATCTTTTCCTAATTTATCAAAAGTTAATTTTAACATCCTAAGATCCAATTGAAAGTCGCTCATTACGACTTCAGGATCAACTGCTCGCCAATTGGAATTAGGCATTTTATAGGCAAGTCCCCTATCTTTAAGCTCAATTAAATAATTGTACAAACTAGTTCGATTAATTTTTAGAGTATTTGATAAAGTCAAAATTGAAATGTCTGGATTTTGTAACAGAGCAAAATAAACATCAATCATTTTAGGAGATAACCCAAATTTTGTTAATAAACTAAGCATAAAACAATATTAAGATAACACACCTTAACATCTATCAACGTTATGTAAAGACACACAGCTAAGATTCTGTTCTAAAAAAATAACAACACCAACCGTTCTGACTTTATTAATACTAATTTACCTGAACTTTAAGCAAAGTACTTACTACGCCAGATCTAACATTACTTAACAAGTCTTGAAACATATTGTACCCTCTGTCTTTATATTCAAGGAGTGGATCTTTCTGACCATAAGCATGTAGCGCTACATTCTGCCTTAAGTACATCATATCGTCAATATGCTCCATCCATAAGGTATCAATTGTAGATAAATACACTTCTCGTTCTATTTTTCGCATTAATTCAGGAGTTGCAACAGAGGCTTCTAATTTTTCGTATCTTTCCCAAGTTAGTTTTCTTACAAACAAAATTAAGTCTTCTGTAACTAAAATATTAGATAATTCAAGTTCTAAAGAGGCAGTAAATTCAATTCCGTAAGCCTTTAATACTTGTAAGATTTCAACATAATCATATGTACCATCATGCATTCTATGACTTAAAACAACCTGTTCAGCCTCTTTTTCTAATAAGACTAAAATTTCATTTTTAATATTTTCTTCAAATAAAATTTGCTTTCTACGTTTGTAAATAATTTCACGATGGTAATTCATTACATCATCGTACTCAACAATGTGCTTTCTCACATCAAAATTACGACCTTCAACTCGTTTTTGAGCACTTTCAATTGAAGAAGTTATAAATCCATTAGTAATTGGCATATCTTCTGGCATGTTCAATGCTTCCATAGCTCTTTTCACTCGATCGCCACCAAAAATCCGCATCAAATCATCATCCATAGAAACGTAAAATTGCGAATAACCTCGGTCACCTTGCCGACCAGAACGACCACGAAGCTGATGATCAATCCGTCTACTTTCGTGTCTTTCTGTTCCTACCACATATAAGCCTCCTAATTCTTCAACACCTTCACCAAGTT
This sequence comes from Candidatus Peribacteria bacterium, assembly GCA_943349385.1. Lineage (GTDB taxonomy): Bacteria > Patescibacteriota > Gracilibacteria > UBA1369 > CALQZM01. The sequence goes on along the minus strand of CALQZM010000003.1, from coordinate 10,423 downwards.
TAATATCAGTACCTCGGCCAGCCATATTTGTGGCTATAGTAACGGCACCCTTATTACCTGCGCCTGCTACGATTTCGGCTTCTTTTTCATGCTGTTTTGCATTCAAGACATTATGTTTTACTCCTTTAATAGAAAGAACCTTGCTTAACATTTCAGATTTCTCAACTGATACAGTACCAATTAAAACTGGCTGCCCTGTAGCGCTAACCTCTTTTGTTTTATCTGCAACGGCCAAAAATTTACCTTGATGTGATTTGAAAATTAAATCAGATAAGTCTTGCCGTTGAACTGGCCGATTTGTAGGGATAACAACTACTTGTAAACCATAAATCTTATAAAATTCTTCTTCTTCTGTTTTAGCTGTACCTGTCATACCTGCCAATTTTTCAAACAGCCTAAAGTAATTTTGAAAAGTTACAGTCGCTAAGGTTCGACTTTCTCTTTGCACTTCAACATCTTCTTTAGCCTCTATTGCTTGGTGTAAACCATCTGAATACCTTCGTCCTGGCATTAAACGGCCGGTAAACTCATCTACAATTAGAACTTCACCGTCTTTCACCATGTAATCAACGTCTCGTCTAAATATAGCTCTAGCTTTCAAAGCCTGTTCAATATGATGGATCTCTTTAAATCCGCCTTCGGTATATATATTTTCGATTCCAAGTAAGTTTTCCATTTTTTTAATTCCGTCTTCCGTCAATGTTACAACTTTTTGCTTCTCATCAATATTATAATCTTCATTTTCTTTTAGGATTTTTACTAAATCTTTATATTGAGAATATTTTTTAGTCGATTCCTCAGCAGCAGCAGAAATAATCAACGGAGTTCTCGCTTCATCAATCAAAATAGAATCTACTTCATCCACGATTGCAAAATACAAATTTCTTTGCACTACATTTTCTTTAGTTGTAGCCATATTGTCACGAAGATAATCGAATCCAAATTCATTATTTGTGCCGTAAACAATATCACATTCGTACATCTTCTTTTTAGTATCAAAATCTTGACCCGGAATTACTACCCCAGTACTTAAACCTAAAAATTCATAAAGCCCACCCATCCATTCAGCATCTCTTTGAGCTAAATAATCATTAACAGTAACTAAATAAACACCTTTGCCACATAATGCGTTTAAGTATATTGGCAAGGAACATACTAAAGTTTTACCTTCACCTGTTTTCATTTCGGTAATTTTACCTTCGTGTAAAACTATTCCACCAAGTAACTGAACATCATAATGGACCATATTCCAAGTAATATCTCGTCCACGAACATCCCAAGACCGTCCACAAATAAATTTCGCAGCAGCTTTTACCAATGCAAATGCTTCAGGTAATAGGGAATCTAAAGTTTCACCACCCGCAATACGTTCTTTAAACTCAGTAGTTTTTTGTTTAAAAGACTCTTCAGTTGTTAGTTCAATACTATATTTATCGTACAATTCATTAATAATCGGTAATTTTACAGCGGCTTTTTTTAGTGCAGTAGCATTGGAATCTCCTGCTAAAAATTGAGCAATTTTCTTTAAGACCATCTTTTCAAGTAATTAATTATAAAGGCACAAAATAAAATAAGCCAATATCTAAAATAAGTAAAACAATTCCGCTAATAACTCTGTCATAGTAGTTGACAAATATAGAACTACTAGTAGTATTATAACAACCTATATTCATTCATGAAAAAACCTACTAATTTACGACATTACCAGTTTGAAATATTAAGCGAGCGCAAAAAAAGAAAAGAAAGAAATAGAAATTGCGTAATAATAACAAGCCTAATTTCAACTGCCATAGCTACAGTTCTTATATTAAATAAGCAATCCGACGCAATCCAAGATTCCGAAGAAACGAACGAGGAAATTGCCAATAATTCCATTGATAGCCTTAATTCTTTTGAGCTAAATTTTAAAAGTGGTAGTCCAAATCCAGAGAGACTAATTGCATTTTATACAACAGCAATTGGAGAACGGATTCAAAATCCAAATATTAGAGAAACTGAAAACATAACCGAAATTAAAGACTTTGAATCGAGAGCCATAATTTTATTCGACAGTCAAAACAATCACCAAACCATCACACTTTGGAACCAAGAAGGAGTTTCAACTCTTACATGTCATTTAAAAGACAATAAAATTCAAAACTGCTTTCAACTATAATTAAAACTGTGCTTTATACAGTGTTCAATGTGCTATTTAAATTCACCGTGACCTTTAATGACGACTAAAATAGTTTTAAGTAAGATTTTAAAGTCCATCCAAATATCCCAGTTTTCTACATAATAAGAGTCTAATCGTACTTCTTCTTCAAAATTCAAATCACTTCGACCACTTACCTGAGCCAAGCCAGTAATGCCAGGTTTAACCGTTAGTACATAGCGATGATGCAAATTATACTTAGCAACTTCTTCGACTAAATGTGGACGAGGACCAACCAAACTCATTTCACCTTTAAACACATTCCAAAGCTGAGGCAACTCATCGATATCGAAACGTCTTAACATTAAACCAAGTTTTGTAACACGTGGGTCATTTTTAATCTTAACTAAAGGGGAATCTTTTCTTAAATCTTTTTCAGCTAAATCTGAATATCTCAATGAATGAGTATTATGAGCCATTGTTCTAAATTTAGAACAATAAAATGGCTTCCCTCTGTATCCAATTCTTTTCACCACTGTACCATCTTCTAGATATTTGAAAAAAATTGGACCTTTAGAATCGAATTTAATTAAAATAGTAACCACTACAAACAGTGGAGCTAAAATCAGTAAACCAAGCCCACTTAAAATTAAATCAATTAAACGTTTAATTACTCGTCCCCATCCATCTAATGGTGTTTGATTCACTCTAAAGATTGGTAACCCAGAAATTTCTTCTAGTACAATATTATGCCGTTGCACCTCAAGTACTTCGGGTATAAAATGATATTCTTTGTGAAAAAACCTGCAAAACTGCATTACATCGGCCTGACAATTTGAATTTCCAACTTGAAAAACATCATCGATTTGGTGCTCGTTAAGTATATTCATTAATTCAAGATGAGTACCTAAATACTTGGACGTTAATTTAAACTTTTCGGGAGCAATATATCCAATAATTTCAAATCTTATATCTTTTTTTAAAGATTTCATAATACGCCTTAAATTCAATTTAGTATCAGAAACTAATAAAACTCTTCTCTTACCATAACCATATTTTAAACAAAATTTTTGCAAAATAATTACAAACAAACGGGCAAAAATTATACAAATTAAAATAGCCACGAACGAAAACAGAATAACGAATCTAGAAAATGGAAAATCACGTACAATGAAAAAATAGGAAATAATTGAACCTAACCAAAATCCAAGACTAGCTGTAATCCTTTTTACTTGAACCCAAAAAGAATCAATCGTTTTTAAATTATACAAACCAAACAAAGCCATTACCAAAACTAAATATCCAACTAATGGCAACGCATACTGAAAAATATAATTATTGTAAGTACTATAATAAGAAACAGATTCTACCGTACCAATATACTCTGCAATAATTGGAGTTAACCGAAAATAATAAGCAAATACAAAACCAGCTAATCCCGCTAGTATATCAAACGGAAGCCTTATTATTCCAAAAATAATCTCTAGTTTTTTCATAATTTCTATATATTTGAATTTTAAAATCGTAAGCTATAAGCCGAGTTCTGTAACAGTAAAACTGTAATAGTCATTTATCTTGTTAAATAATTGCTTATTTAATCATGCGTTAGGCAAGGGGTGAGTTCAAGGCAACTTAGCCACCGCTTTCCATTCTAACTTGCATCAAGTAGGGTTTACCGGAATCTTTAAGTTACCTTAAAGTCTTGATTTAAAATCAACTTTTCACCTTTCTCTATTGCCTAAGCAATAGATAGTATTGTCTCTGTGGCACTTTCCCTATTTCTTACGAAACGGCAGCCGTTAGCTGCTACTTTTGCCTTATGATGCTCGGACTTTCCTCAATCTAAGAATAAATCTTAAATCGCGACTATTCACTTACGATTTTAAAGAACAGCCAAATTTTAAGTCAATTTGATTAAATAGCAAGTCTAAAAAGAAAGAGTATAATACGATACGAATTTAACCCAAAATTTATGAGTAAAAAATTTTTAAGCCTATTGCTTTGTAGCTTACTGCTTACACTTTCAGCTTCGGGAGCGGTATTTGCACAAAGTAACCAAGACACACCTCAACTATTAGCATCTAGCGATGATTCTGACGATGATTCAGATGACGATTCTGATGAGGATTCAGATGATGATTCTGACGACGACTCTGATGATGACTCTGATGACGACTCAGATGACGACTCAGATGACGACTCAGATGATGACTCAGATGATGATCTTACGCCTGAAAAATTATTCTTAAAAAGAGCTGAAAAATTGAATAAGTTTCTAGAAAAAAGAGCAGAAATTAAAGTAAAACTCGAAGAAAAAGCAGCAAAAATAAGAGCAAAATATGCAAATATTAGCACAGGCTGCCAAAAGACATTAACAGATATTACTAGCTATACATATTTAGAAGAGTCTGAAGATGTAACAGAACTTACTAACTTCATTGAACAAAACGGATTCAACCTAAATCCAGGTCAAATCAAAGAATTCTGTGAGAACATACAGACAAAATTTGTAAATGCCAAAGAAAACCAAATCCAAAGAAAATTTCAAGAAAAATTAATTCCATTCAAAGACACTGACGAAGACTCATGGTTTACTCAGTACGTTGAAGCAATTAAAGACAAACAATTAATCGAAGGATACAGAGACGCCAACGGAAACCTTACTGGACTTTTTGGACCTACTGACAACTTACGAAAATCAGAACTGTTAAAAATAGCATTAAAACTTATCAATGAAACTGAAGATACAACTACTGTACTTTCAGACGAATCAAAACTTGCAAATCACTGGGCAAAAGGATACTTCAAAAAAGCTGTTAAACTAAACTTAAGCCTTGTTTCCAAAGACCTAGAAAATCCAGACAGATTTGTAACTCGTGGCGAAGTTTTCCAAACAGTATTCGAAGCACTTTCAAGAGTACAACCGACTCTTGCTACTGAAGTTTGCGACTTAAACTCAGTAACATACAGCGACTTTAGCGCTACGCATCCTAATGCAAAAGCTACTTGTTTGCTTACAAAATATAAAGTGATATCTGGTAATGGAGATGGAACAATTAAATTAGACGAAAACGTAAACCGAGGTCAAATTGCAAAAATTATAAAAACTTCAATCGACACATTTCTAAAAACGCCAACAAACTAATTACAAACTAAAAAGAGGGGGCTGCTATGCAGCCCCCTCTTTTTTTTATATTAAAATTTTTATTTTACTTTTTTTCTAAAATAATTGCATGCTTTCAGGCATTCACGAGCCTTATCGTTTTGAGGCTCAAGATTTAATATTACTTGAAAAATTCTTTCAGCTTTATCAAAACTTCTTTCATTTAAATAACAAATTCCTAGATCACTTAAAATCAAAATATCTTCTTTCGACAATTCAGCAGCTCTTTCTAACAAAACTAATCCTTGACGTCTGCGACCAGAATGAAATATTGACCAACCTAAACATCTTAAAATTTCAGCATGATTAGGTTCTAAATTATCCGCTACTTCTAACTCTTCAATTGATTTATCCCATTTATTCATTGAAGAATATGTAAATCCAAGTAAATAATGTGCATTGGCACTTGTAGGCGCAATTTTCAAAGCTCTGTTCAAAGCAGTAATAGCTTTATCAAACTGTCTTAGACTTAAATAATTGTCACCAATTTCTTCGTAAGCCTCGGCACAATCTAAGTCATCACACAGAATTGCTTCGCAAATTTTAATTGATTCTTCATGCAGTCCTTGAACTTTTTTTTCGTCTGCTAATTTCAAGACATCAGCGTATTCACTTTTCTTATAAATCATTGGGATATAAATTAATTAAAGAAATTATATTATTATACCTCAAAAATGATTATTTTTCAAAAGACTAGGCTTGACGAAAACAACAATTAAGCACTCTAATTCACTCGTATAATCAAGAAATCAGCTTTTAGAAGCCAAATCTAAACATATCTCTTTAAAAATTCCTTTAATTCTGGAGCCAAATCTTGGCGGCGCATAGCAAAATCTATAGTAGCTTTAATTAATCCTAATTTTGAACCAGTATCAAATCTTTCGCCTTCAATTAGTTTACCATAAACAGGAACTCCGCTATTTACAGCCAACTTTAAGGCGTCTGCCAATCTAAGCTCGCCCGAAATAATCGGTTTTTTATACAAATCATTTAACACTGCTAAAACTTCTGGAGTAATAATATACTTACCTATAACACCTAAATTCGAAGGAGCTTCAGCTCTAGTCTTCGGTTTTTCAACTAAATCAGTAATTTCTAAATTAGCCGATTTAAAATCCTTAACATTCACCACTCCATAACTGCTAAGTTCAGTATCCAAAACCTCAGTCAGAGCCACTACCGATGAGCCTGTTTGCTCATACACTTGCATTAACTGCTTAATAGCAGGAACTTCATGCACAACTAAATCATCCCCAAATAAAACCGCAAACGGCTCATCCTTTACAATATTAAAAGCCTGCATAATTGCATCACCGTCACCTTTTGGCACAGATTGTCTTACATAAATAAATTTAGCCAAATTAGGAATCTCTAGGACTTCTCGTAACAAATCCGTTTTACCTTTCTCTACTAAGTTATGCTCTAATTCAAAAGATTGATCAAAATAATCTTCGATGGCTCGCTTACCTCGCCCTGTTACAATAATAATCTCTTCGATTCCTGACTGAACTGCTTCTTCTACCAAGTATTGAATTACAGGTTTATCTACAACTGGTAACATTTCTTTAGGCTGACTTTTAGTTACAGGCAAAAATCTTGTACCAAAACCAGCTACGGGGAATACTGCTTTTTTAATTTTTGGATAATTCATTAATTATTTTTAATCACTAATTTTAACTTTCTTAGTTTTTTCGTACTTTACTTTAGGGATCTCAATCCGCAGTACTCCACGTTTAAAAGTTGCCTTAATTTGATCTGAATCTAATCCTTCGGGCAATAATATAGATCTAGCAAAAGCTCCCCAAAAACATTCCTTAGTCAAATAATCTTCATGATGTACATCTTTACAAATATTACGAGTACCCTTTATACATAATACTTCATTATCATTAACCGAAATATCTATATCTTCGGCCTCAACTCCAGCCACTGGGGCAATGACAACTAAATGGGTATCCGTTTGAAAAACATCTAAACTTAACTCTCCTTCGACCTTTTCTAAATGAGATTTAAAATCATCATCTTCAATAGATAAAAAAGAAATTAAATCTTTCTCTTTTTCAGCATCACCCCTTTTAGTCATTTTATTTTTCATATAATTAGTCTAGTTAAAATAAGCTAAGAACTCATCTCTAGATATATTTTCTTTTACTAGTAAATCTTCGGCAATTTCAGCTAATTTAGGCTTATTTTTGATTACAATAGCTTTAGTTTTCTCGTAAGCCTCATTCACGAATTCAGAAATTTTTGCATCAATTTTAGAGGCCATATCCTCAGAGTAGTTTTTTGCATGTCCAAAATCTCGGCCTAAGAACACTTCTTTATTTTTTTCGCCAAATACTACTGGACCTAAATCACTCATTCCAAATTCAGTAACCATTCTACGGGCAATTCCAGAAGCTCGTTCTAAGTCGCTAGAGGCACCTGTGGTAACTTCTCCAAAAAAGATTTCTTCAGCCACGTATCCTCCTAGTAAAGAACAAAGTTCACCTTCAAATTTACTTTTAGCATAAAGATGCCTGTCTTCTTCTGGCAAATACCATGTTACGCCTAAGGCTTGTCCACGTGAGATAATTGAAATTTTATGTACAGGATCACAACTAGGAATCAAATGACCTACTAAAGCATGGCCCACTTCGTGATAAGAAGTAATTTTTCGTTCCTCTGGAGACAATACTCTAGATTTTTTTTCAGGACCTAAAGCAACTTTTTCAACCGACATTTCTAAATCATGTTGAGTAATTTTTTTAGCATCATTCTTAGCAGCTAAAATCGCTGCTTCATTCATAATATTTTCAAGATCAGCACCAGTGAATCCAGGAGTTTGTCTGGCAATTTTTTCAAGTTTGATACCTTTTTCAAGTGGCTTATTTCGTCCATGTACAGCAAGAATTGCGGATCTATCTTTAATGTCTGGTTTATCTACTACTACTCGTCTATCAAATCTTCCTGGTCTCAATAAAGCTGGATCAAGTACATCTGGCCTATTTGTTGCCGCCATTACAATTACGCTTGTACCTTGTTCAAAACCATCCATCTCAGTCAAAATTTGATTTAAAGTTTGCTCACGCTCATCATGTCCACCACCCATACCAGCGCCACGTTGTCTACCCACTGCATCAATTTCATCAATAAAGATTATACATGGTGAATTTCGTTTTGCTTTTTTAAATAAATCACGAACCCGACTAGCACCAACACCTACGAACATTTCTACAAATTCAGATCCTGAAATCGCAAAAAAAGGCACATCAGCCTCACCTGCTACAGCTCGAGCCAATAAAGTTTTACCTGTTCCAGGAGCTCCAATTAGTAGGACACCTTTTGGGATTTTTGCACCCATCTTAGAATATTTGTTTGGATACTTTAAAAAATCCACAATCTCTTCAAGCTCCTGTTTGGCTTCTGTTGCCCCGGCTACATCTTTAAATGAAGTTTTTTCTTTAGTTTTATCATGCATTTTGGCGTTACTTTTACCAAAACTCATAGCTTGGCTATTGCTACTTTGAGCTTGTCTAAACATAAACAGAAAGAACAAGACTATTAAAACGACCGGAATTGCCGCGAACATTAAATCTGAATAAAAAGTATTTTCAGGCTTAACTTCTAAATTTATTTTAGCAATTTCTTTATCATTTAAGATTTCGTATACACTAGAGTTTGGCTCTTTATAGGTGTAGTAGGATTTTTTGTCTTTGGTTTTAAAACTAACTTTATCACCTTGAATTAAGACTGAACCACTAATTTCACTTTTGGCGATATTTTGTCTAAATTCAGTAAATGAGACTTTCTCAGTTTCTGTAAAAGTTGGGTTAGTATAAGCAAAATATCCGGCAAGGATCAAAGCTATTACAATCAACGTTAAAAAACTATTTCTTTTATTTGGAACTTTAACTTTAGAATTCATCTTAATTAATCGGGTTAATTTAAAATTTATATAGAAGAAATCTACACGATTTTTAGTTTTTTTGAAATGGAAATTACGTTGGCTATGCGATTTTAAGTTTGAAAATTATTTTATGTTTAATATTTGGTTTCTAAAAAGCGTTCGCTGGTGAAAAACTAGTGTAACGAAACAGGCAAGGTATGAACTCTCTAACACAATCTATTTTCGTCAACTTTTCAGCGCTGATAATCAGAATACAAATCGTGCTTACGTCAAATCAACTTGGCTGAGGTAAAATGAAAAAAGGGAAAATTAACAATTAAATAAAGCTATTAGAAAACAAATAATGTTGTTACAAATCAACAACAATATACAAATTTTTCTTATTAATTAAAAACCTAATTTCACCCATCTGTCTAAATTTACCGGTAACACCAAATTCAACTAAACTATCAATTTCTTTAAAATCTGCAACCGATAACGGATAACTATTTAACAATGTTTGATACAACTTAAACCTTAAAAAAGACGGTAGTTCCATAATCTTACTGCGTTCAATCTCATCCTTTAACAAATTTTTATTTAAAAATTCTTCAACTATATGGTCAAGATAACTAGCTAATTCGCCAAAAAACTCTGCATTTCGAGCTAATACTTTCAAGGATCCAATTTTTGTTTGAAGTGGAGGCAAAATATCATTACGTAAATAATTTCTTAAATGTTTCGACTCTTGATTAGTTGAATCGGTTAAATAAGGAACTTTAAATTCAGTCGCAAAATCATGTAAAGACGCTTTTGTCTGGTTCAAAAATGGCCTAAGTAGTTTTCTGTTTAAGTCAAAATTTGCCAGACCCGAGAGCCCGTCGACAAAAGATCCTTTTAAAAAATTCAAAAAAACTGTCTCAATTTGATCGTCTAAATGATGAGCTGTAACAATTAAATCAGCCTTCTGCTGTTTTCGTATTAACTCCAAATTTTCATACCGTAGTTTACGGGCTTCAGCCTCAAAATTAGAGTCGGACTCAAACTGTAATTTTTTTAAAACCAAGTTAATAGAATCAAAATTAAACTCCTTCAAATAGGCTTCAATCAAATCAAAATCGAGGTTCGCATCCGCACGCACACCATGATCAAAATGCACTACAATCAAATCCTGCGGCTTGCAAATTTCAAGAAAAATCCGCAACAAAACCATTGAATCAACTCCACCTGAAACCGCTAAAACAAACTTAGAATTTTT
>CALQZM010000002.1 GCA_943349385.1 Candidatus Peribacteria bacterium | reverse complement strand
ATTTGATCATCAAGTTTATTGATTTCAGCTTCAAGTTCCATGTTTTCCACAGGAGCTACAGCTGGATCCACTGTGTCATTTTTTAGTATTGAAAGTCTTGAAATTCCTGCCTTTAACATTTTAGGTAAGGCTTGTAAGTAACTATTTGACCTTTTTTCGTAGCTATCCAATATATCTCCTAGTACTACCGAAGCCATAATTTCAGGATCAGCTACCTTAGGTAAGGCAAGAATGTCTTTAGCTGCATAAAATTTACTTAAAGTAGTATCATCAACCTCTGAATCTAAACTTCGCTGTACTTTAGATTGAGCAGCTTCAATTATCAACTTTTCTTTAAATCTATCAGGTTCACTTGCGCCTGCAATATTAATTAATTCTGGAGCCATAACTTGAGTCACAAATTGTTCCGTTACTGGTACATATCTAAACATAGAAGCCAAATTGGCACTTACATCGGTTAAAGCTGGTACATTTTCTCGCTCTTTATCGGTGATAGCAAAACCGCTACTTGCTCCAACAATGTAAATATTTTCTTGGATACCATTCGATTGAATTTTTGAAGCGATAGGTAAAAGACTAAGGCCTGTAGGATCTTCAATTGGAACACGTTTTAAAGAAGATTTAGCCTTTGGATTACGACCTGATAGAATTTTAGTAAATTCGCATTTTGCTTTTTCAGGATTTTCTAGCAATACTTTTAAGGCTTTTCCAACTCTATCAGCTTTACCATCACCGGCACTAACTACATCTACTTGTCTATCAGACTTATTTATAACTAAATCATAAAAGAACTCCTGTTTATTTTCTGTTTCAACTGAAATACTTACATAAATAGTAGAATCATTCTCTTCAACTTCTAAGGACTGTACTGTAGATCCCTTTAATAATGGATTCTGTGAATTTAGATCAATTGATATAGTTGTACCTACTTTAGTAGTTAATTCAGTAATAATAGATTCTTTAGTTTGAGGTAACAAATCTGCGCCTAATTTTGAAATATTAGCTAATATTAAATTTTGAACATCTTCTAGATTCTTTGGACTAGATAATTCAACTTCACGTTCAGTTATATCAAAATCGCTAAACAGATCATCTGTATTTTTTTGCAAACCACTACAATCTACGACCCATGCAGCTTCGACAAATTTTTCTTGCCCGTCGGCGTCAAAGTAGAATACTTTTACAATATCATCACCATTAGCGTCTTTTGCTTTTTCCATTCTTGTAGTCCGAAAGGCTTTTTGTCCAGAAGGTAAAACTACATCTTTTTTACTGCCGATAGGATAAATTCGGTGAAAAGTTTGTTTTTTTGGTTTTTGGTCTTTGGAGGATTCTGAATCACTCCTACTTTTTTCTACAATTGGTTTAAAGTAACTTGAAAGTCTACTGTAATTTTCATCTATAGCTTTAATATTAGCTATAAATGTAGAAATATCATTAATGGTAAAATTTCTACCAGTATTCTTAAGATTAAATATAGTTTTCAAATCAAAATCATTAACACTACTTTTTTGAACAAGTTTAACGGTTGGAAATTCAAAATTTTGAGAAAATTCACGAATAAATTTGATTAGACTTTCTACTTCAGTTTTTTGAGTCGTGATTGCTGTAAAGATACTATCTATATTATTGGGATCTAGTTGCAATTCTTTAACTAATTGAGCTAACTGGCTTAATTTTTTTAAATATTCTTGAATTCTAGCTCCATTATTAAGTATATAATTAAACAGTGATTGTCTATTATTTTCTGATTTATCTAAGTTAAGATTTGAAAGGATACGTTCAAAATCATTAGCTAGTAAATTTAGACCAAATGTTTGCTCTATTGGCCTTACATTTTTCTCACTAGCTTCAGTTTCACGAGGAAACTCTCTAGCTAAATCTACATATCTTGTTCGACTAGCCTTACACCAATCATCACTCGTTTGTGCACTTTGCCCAATCCACGAAATTTTTTCTGCAAACTGAGTTTGTGTATCACCTTCAGGATTAGGTCCGTAACCTAGAATAGCTTGAACACTTACGATTCCAGAATCACCAGAACCAATTACTACGCCAGGTTTCTTAAATCGCTCTCTCCATTGACCGCCATTGGCTTTACTGGCAACTTTAATAAAATCAGAGAACCTATAATAATCTGATTGCTTACCTAGTTCTAAGGCTAACTTAGATTCAGCCACAATTTTTCTAGTTTCAAGATCAAATTTATTTTGGAATCCATAATTTTGAGATCCTACCCCATCTGGAATAGTAATTAAATCTGTATATACTGTGTAAGTTTTTTTAGTGGCAGTATCAATAAATACTACTCCGTACCTACCTTTTTGAGCTGGCTTAGTATTTCGGATTACTTTTGTAACTTTACAGCCAACTGCTGTTTGACCAGAGTTTAAAAAGCTATTAACCTTAAGAGATGCACCTAATAAATTTTGAGAAGGATAAGTATCCGCAGACACAGAAGGTAAATCAATAATTGCATGATCACTTAATGGCATAATATTATCTCGAGTACCAGGTCTAGAATTACTACCTTTTTTTTGTGGTCTTACTCTATTATTTACTTTAAATACTGCTTGATTTCCAACGGCGAACTGTCCACCCATCCAAGTATTTGCATCTAAATGCAAAACTCCATTCCAGGCTTGCTCAGGTGCAGCATGCATAAGTTCGTTACAAATTACTTGCCCATATACACCAACTCCAATATTTATTGCGGGAACATAAAAATCCCCTTTTTCAGCTTTTTCGATTACGGCTTTTGTTCTTGTGTATACTGCTTGGTCAATAAAGGTATTTAAATAATATCTCAACTCATCGTCTTTAATCATCATGGCAAAAAGTGGCTCTAAAGTTTTATGAAGCTCACCTACATCAGTAACTAACAAGTCGTTAAACTCAAAAGAGTCACCTTCTTTAAAGGTTCCATCTTTAACTAATTTTTTATAACTAGCATTTGACATAATTTTACTTCTGAGTCTTGATTCTTTTAAAACAGTTCTAAAGAAAGGTGCTAAAGCTCTAACATTTTGACTACGCAAAAAATTTGCCAATAATTCTTTAGCATTTGAAGATTCAATTGATTTAATTTTTGAAAAATTTTGAAGGTTTTTAAGGATTGAGTTAGTAATTTTATTCAAATCAGCTGGCTGCATAACTATAGAAGCCTGCATCTGACTTGAAACTAAGTCTAAAATTTTGGATTCTAGGTCTGAACTTTGCATTAAATCAGTGTCGCTATATATAGTATTAACAATTAGCGTTAAAGCATTTTGAAATTCACTAAATTCACCGTCAATAAAGCATGAATCAAGTTGATCAAACAACTCCTTGTAAGACTTTTGCTCTTTTGAAGGAACTAATAATTTTGAATACTCTATTTCTCCAGAATTTGCTAAAAATTCATCAATTGAATTTGGTGTTTCTATATTTTTAACTGTGATTCTCTTGTTCATTTGATAATATTTATTTTCAATACAATATATTAACATTATCCGAGCAGTATGTCAAATAACCTCTTACTTAAATTCAAGAGGTTATTTTAAAGTTTTGATATAAGGGTCGTACCTAGTAATTACTAAGCGTTTAGGTCTACATTAAGTCCAGGACCCATTGTAGAGGCAAGACTTACAGTTTTGATGTAAGTTCCTTTTGCGCCAGCTGGTTTGTTATCTTGAATAGATTTGATCAATGTTTGTGCATTTTCTACTAATTTTTCAGTACCGAAAGCCACTTTACCAATTTGGTTGTGCACAATACCGAATTTATCAGTTCGCACTTCAACTTGTCCTTTCATAATATCGGCTACAGTTTGAGCAATATTTTCACTAACTGTACCTGCTTTTGGACTTGGCATTTTTCTAGCTTGTCCCAGTGGTTTGGCGATTTTACCTAAGTTTTTCATTACTGAAGGGTGAGCAACAGCGATATCGAAATCCATCCAACCGCCTGCAATTTTTTCTACAAGGTCTTCAAGACCGGCTTCCATAGCACCTGCTTTTTTAGTATCAGCAACCATATCGTCAGGTACGAAAGCGATTACTTTGTAAGTTTTACCAGTACCATGCGGTAATCCAGTAGTATATCTAAGGATTTGGTCAGCATGTTTTGGATCAAGTCCTAAGTGAATGTGTAATTCAACTGAAGCATCGAATTTAGTTGTAGAAGTCTTTTGAACTAGTTCGCAAGCCTCTTGAAGTGAGTAAGCCTCTTTTTCGATAAGTGCTTTTGCAGCAGTGTATCTTTTTGATCTTTTGATAGCCATATAATTGGTTGTTAAGTGGTAATAACGTTTATTTTAAAGGCATTTCGCCTCTTAAACTCCCACAAATTTATAAAAGTGTGTAATTTATACCTTAATAATAGCTTTATTTCAAGGTATTTTAGATATTTGGTAATACAATTCTACTCCTTGATCTTATTCCATAGATCACTTTCGATTTTCCGCAATTTTTCAGCGCTGAAAATTAGAATACGAAAATGAATTTTAACAAATCAGGTTTGTATTATCCTCTTTTTCTTGCTGGCAACCAGTGTAGTAACCAAATTGGAAGTCCTACTGCTAACAAGGCTAAAGCACGAGAAATGTCGTTATTGAATTGATTAACTTGGTTGAATCTAGTTTCATCTCGTTTTCCTTTTACACATGATGTCTTTGCGTCGTCAAATTCTTTTTGGAGATCAGTTTTTAATTTTTCTACTTTTGCAATACAGGCGGCTTTTTCTTCTTCGGTAAGTGGTTCAACTGGTAGTCCTGTAGTGGAATCTATTGTCTTAGTTAAAATAGATATACTTCCAAAATAGGGATTAGGCTGAGCACAAATAGTTCCAGAATCTTGTCGTAAATCTCCTAGATAGATACCTTTATTTTGCATTTTAAGATTAGTTTCATCTTTACAAGTTGATTCAATATTAAGCATAGAAGAGTATCCTCCGGTAAAATATTTAACAGAATACTGAACGGTCCCAACGAGTCCAAAGACAAATAAAGCTAAACCAAGCATTGAAGCGGTGTATAAATATACGGTTTTAATGCTTAATGATTCGGATTTTTTTGAGTCAGACATATAATAAAATTATTAATATAAAAAGCACCTATAATATATTTTATAAGTGCTTTAAATGTAAGTCTTAAGTTTTGCTAGTGGATTTCTTAACCTTCTACTCTTACGCCCATGTTTCTAGCTGTACCAGCAATGATTTTAACCGCTGCGTCTAAGTCGTTAGCGTTAAGATCTGGCATTTTTTCAGTTGCGATTTCTTCTAGTTGTTGTCTTGTGATTGTACCAACTTTATCTTTATGAGGAAGGCTTGAACCTTTTGGTAAACCTAATTTTTGTTTAATAAGGATTGATGCAGGTGGAGTTTTAGTGATAAAAGTAAAACTTCTATCTTCGTAAATAGTGATTTCAGCAGGAATAATTGTATCACCTTTGTCCTTAGTTATGTTATTGAACTGAGAACAGAAATCTTGGATGTTAATCCCGTGCGGACCTAAGGCAGAACCTACTGGTGGAGCAGGATTAGCTTTTCCAGCACCAATTTGTAGTTTTACTACAGTCATTACTTTTTTATTCGGAGCCATATTTATTAGCAGTTATATATAATTTGATTTTGAAGCGTAATAGCCAAGAGATACTACTTTATTTTAAGTAAAAATCAAGGCAAAAACAGTTATCATAGCCTAGAATAACACTCCAAAGAAAGTCTTAAAGGACTCATGGTAGTCTTTTTTATAGGCAAAAGCATAAATCCGGTCATCTCTTTGCACAACTACAAATACTTCACCTACTTTGACTAAATGGTTTATGTAAAAGGATTTGTCACCAAATTGATTAGTTTGATTGGTAGTAATATTGGGGAAACTGTTAGCTAAAATCCGCATATCATCAAAGGCTTTTTCAGCATCAATCTCAGTTCTAGATTTAAATTCATATACCGAACCAATTACTTCTTGGTCTATTTGCAGAGTTGCGAAAGCTGTTTCAGTAAAGTCAATTTCGGAAGTACTTATAAGTTGAAAAAGCTTGTTTTGATAATTTGCCTTTTGGAGTTTTACTCCTGGTAGTTGCAAAGCTGGCAGCAAAGTATCTATCCGTTCTAATAAAATTTCATTATCCGAGACTTCATCTTTAATAACTTCGTCCCGTGAACTTGGTCTAATATTTTGCAATTTTTCGGCTAAGGACTCTGATTCGTTGTCGTCTTTGTTTAAGTCGTTTTCCCGTAATTTCTCGATTAGCGTTTCGGTAGTCGATTTTTCAGCTTCGGGATCTTTGGTCGGTGTAATATAGCTTTCAAAACTGTTTGTGCCAAGCGTGCTGGTTTGTAAGGCGGTCGGATTGTATACCCGTTGCAGATAGTCCTGGACAACTAATTCAGTAATTATAGTAACAACTATTGTTGAAAGAATGATTGTAAAGATTGTGAATTTTTGCATTGAGATAGGTAAAATTTATAACTTGCGAAAATATAATAGCCAAAATTATATTTTAAACCAAGCCTTAATTGTGCCTGGAGTTAGGGGTGTTTTGCGTCAAGCATGGCTCGTATTGAGCGATAATATATTTCGCATTTACCGCAAACCGTACGTCAACGGAGGAATCCATATTTTGTGTTCAACTTTGGCTAAGAAATCTTTCTAAAATTACCCACTGTGTTCTAAGACCCTCGTGCCCACTTTCGCCGGCGAAACTATTAAAATAACCTCCGCAATTGCAGAGGTTATAATCCTTTAGTATGTGTATTGTTGCTTATACCTTTTTCTTAACTTGGTTGAAATCTAGTTCAACTGGTGTTTCACGACCGAAAATAGTAATGGCAATTTTAACTTTACCTTTTTCTTCGTCAACTTGGTTGATAGTTCCTTCGTAATTTTGGAAAGGTCCATCGAGTACCACCACTTGATCGCCTTTGGCAACAGAAATATGGAATTTCGGCTCGGTTTTACCCATGTGTTTTTCAACTACTTTCCATTCTTCGGGTGAAACTGGAACTGGAATAGTGCCTGAACCTACGAATCCGGTAACATTTGGAGTATTTCGAACTACATACCAAGAATCGTCAGTTACATTCATGTCTACTAGTACGTATCCAGGGAAAATTCTTTTTTCTTCTTCAACTGGCTCCCCTTTTTTCATAACAATTTGTCTTTCTTTTGGAACAACTACATCAAAAATGTAATCTTGCATGTTCATTGTTTCCATTCTTTGCAAAAGGGCTTCTCGTACTGCATCTTCGTACCCTGAGTAAGTGTGAATTACATACCAATTTCGTCCGGTATTTTTAGCTTGTTTAGACATTTTTAATTTAGTTAAGAAAGATTAATTTGCAGCAGGAGCAACCGGAGTAGTAGTAACGTTTACAGGATTACCTTCTGAGTCTGTAATTCCTAATGCGCTTGGGTCAATTTGGACTGGTGCATTTTGGTTGGCTGTTGCTTGGGCTGCTTGGTCGGCTCTATCTCTTTGAACTTTAGGACTATAATCAGTAGCTTTATCGTAGGCAGTTTTAAATCCGAAATCCAAACTAGTAACTACCAAAGTAGCAATTGCGGTAAATATAATTGTAATTACAGTAACCTTAAGTGCATGGTTTTTTGTTGGCCAGGTAACTTTTTTAACTTCTTCAAAACTGTCTTTAAAATAGTTCACTTTAGATTGGGTTAGAAATGTATTAAACCTTTAAAAAGCCCGAGGGTTTTTCTGGTACAATTAATTTTTATATTAATCCCTTTAAAAAAGCAAGTTTTTTTGGTATAATAATAGGATTATTTAAGTCTTAAGAGTGCTAAATCTTGCTAGAATACTAAAGTCCGGATCAAAAAGATGCTTTAAATTAAGTCTAGTTGCCTTATTACTTTGGGCCAATTTAGGCTTTTTACCTGGAACAATAGCAACTGGACTCGCTCAAATTATTCCACTACCTGAAGATGCTTATAAAAAAACTTTCGTAGTAGGTAAAGGTGATACAGCTCTTGAAAAAACAGAAAGTGTTGTTGGTAAAGTTGTAGGACGAGGTCGAATACTACTGGCGGCTGTGGCAATTTTGTTAGGCCTTACCGGTGCAGTACAATTAATAGTTTCCGAAGACAAAGAAGAAGCCTCAACTAAAGCCAAATCAATAATTTTATATGCTGTAGTAGGATTTGCAATAATAGCGCTATCGGGAGATTTAGCCAAGATATTTGACTTATCAGGAGGTGGACTATTAGGCAAGCGAGGTGAACTAAAAGAACGGATACAAATATTCGACAATACAATACGGATTGTTATTACATTTATAAAATATATGCTTGGTTCAGTAGCTATTTTAATGTTAGTTATAACTGGACTTAAATTAGTAACAACAAGTGATCAAGAAGATGAAGTTGGTAAAAACAAAAAAAATATTATATATATCTTAGGAGGACTTTTTGTCTTACTATTCGTAGACACATTTATTAGAAATGTATTTTATAAAATTGACTCCCCTGGTGAAGATATAACTATCGATTTAGGACAAGGAATCACTGAACTAGTTAGTTTTACAAACTTTATAGTTAGTTGGGTTGGTCCTGTTGCAATACTAACTTTTGTGGCAGGTGGTGCAATGTATGTATTTGCCTTTGGTGACGAAGAGCAACAAGGTACCGCCAAAAAAATGATGACGTCTTCTTTAATTGGAATTGTATTTATTTTTGGCGCTTTTGGAATTGTTTCAACTATAATAACCGGTAGACTATAATTATGAAAAAACTAACAGTACTAATTTTAATGGGGATACTTAGCTGTAATTTATTAGTTGCAACAACTTTTGCCCAAGCAGCTGGGGTCGATGACCTTGCAAAAGGCGCTACTGGTGCGGCCGAAGTTAAAACTGATAGAGACGGATTTTTAAATGATTCAACGGTAAAGGTACTTGAAAAGTTTCAAAAAGAAAGCGGATTTAGATCATTTTCAGGGCAAAGCAATAAAAACGCTATTAATGAGCCAGGTTTAGACAGTCTTACTGGTTTAATTTATACTATTATTGATATTGTAAAATATGCTATTGGGGCAGTTGCCGTATTTATTATTACAATTTCCATTATTAAACTTATTACGGCAGGATCCGATAAATCAGAAGAAGAATATGGTAAAGTTAAAGACCAACTATTATATGCAGTAATTGCTGTGGTTATAATAATTGGTTTAGAATTCTTCTTTACGAATGTTTTCGATATAGGCAGAAACAACTTTTTAGAGAGTACTACTGCGGCCAAGCAGTTTGCACTTGCCGGTGCAGGTGAAATAAGGGGTATTTACAATTTAATTTCTGCGGCACTGGCATCTATAGCTGTTTTAATGTTGGTATATGCTGGGTTTAGAGTCGTTACCAATGCAGGTGACGAAGAACAATTAACTAATTTAAAAAGACAAATTATATGGGCCTCTGCCGGATTAATGTTGGTGGCCTTGTCTGAATTTGTAGTTAAAGATATTTTCTTCGTAAACGGAGGAACAACCTTTAGTGTCGATAACGGTAAAAAACTATTTGTAATGTTAACTAACTTTATATCTGGATTTATAGCATTTGCATCCTTTTTAAGTTTTATTTACGGAGGATACCTATATGTTACTTCTGGAACGCTCGAAGACAAATCCGAAGATGTGAAGCGAATTTTCATAGGTGGGATTATTGGAATTTTACTTGCAGCAGGTGCTTTTGGTATCGTAAACACCTTTGTTCAACTTGACTCTACAGACTCCCCAGCAATCATAAGAAACCAACTTGACACACTGCCTTAGATATAGCCTGTATAATTGATACTTTTAGAATCTTGTGTTATAATAATAAGATTTATTTTAAGTACGCATATGCAAAATAAGTACATTTCAAAAGCACAGTCCTACATAAAAAGGAGTTTAGCCACTATATTAATTTGTGGACTAGTATTAAGTTTTATTAATGCAGGAGCAGTAGTTCAAGCTCAAGCAGATTTTTGTAACGGTCTTTCTGGTGAGTTTGCCGGGTTCTTAGACTGTAGCAATTCTTTTAGTTCATTTACGGAATTCCAAGGTGGACTTGAGGCTCCAGACACAGCGGGTTACGACGAAAGTTTAACTGAAGCAACAGACATTAAGACCTTTGCTAAGAATATTACCAACTTTGCTCTAGGCTTCTTAGGACTAATAGCGGTACTAATAATTGTTTACTCTGGATTTAAATATGTAACAAGTAACGGAAGCGAAGACCAAGCAGGAGAAGCTAAAAAAGGAATTACTTATGCTTTAATCGGGATTCTAATAATTTTTGCTTCATACGCCATTGTAAATACAATCCTACAAGCACCAGGCGGCGACGGAACAAATATTCGACAACAAGCTGGGGTAAGAGGCTCAGGCCCTGACGGAACAAACCGAGCTCAACTTGCGAATTTTAATTCTGCTGCCGAAGAAGTTAAAAAAATCACTAATGATTTACTGAAAAGTTATCAAAAAAGTTACGAATTGGCTCAAAAAGCTAATAAATTAACTAACTACCAACCAAATCAATGGACTAAAAGGTCTGACTTCTTAGACTACTTACAATATTTAAAAAATGAATTACAAACTATTAGATCACAGGCTGGATTTACTTCAGACACTTACCTTGCTGCAAACTATATTTTAAACAATCTAATTGATCCAAGTATTGTTGCGGTAAATCAATTAATTCAAGGTGAAAAAATTCAAGAACTAAACAATACCATTGGTGAAAATAATTTACTTAATGCCCTTGATGATATATCTAGAGGAATTGAAGGGTTTTTCAATGAAAACTTGGGGACTTCAAGTGCAGTAAGAATGGAATATAACTGTTCTCTACCACCAGAAGAAAGATCGGTCTTATCTGGCTACGAAGATTGTGCCCAAGGAAATGACACGGTAACAGCAGCTTTTGTAACAAAAGTTGGTGAAATAGTAGACCTTGACCAAGCTGCACGAATTAACATTGAAGACTCCGGAAAATTGATTGACGAATTATTTGACCAATCAATAACTACCTTATTAATCAAAAATGGTATTCAAACAGATTACACTAGAAATGTAGAAGTATACAAATCTAGACTTGAAGATATCAGAAGGAATATTGAAGATACTGGGATTCTAGCTGAAGATGACAAATTCACTATTGCAGTTGAGAAAATTCAGATAGTGGAAAATGAAGATATCTTTACCTAAAGCAATTCCCTACCTGATGCTGAGGCAGGAAGTGCTGTTTTCGGGACAACCTATATTACTGATTCAATAAATGCTTTAAAAGAATTATATACATACTTAACTACCCTTAGATTTACAGTCCCAATTATTCGGGCAGACACCGTAGCTGGTAGTGCTCCATTGATTGTTAATTTTGATGCCTCATTAAGTTATGATCCTGCTAATCAATCTATTACCGAAGATAATTTCTCTTGGGATGTTGCGAACGGGGCAACCGATGATGCAGTAACTTGTTTTCAAGAAGATTTAACCCAAGCTGCGGTATCATGTGTATTTAAACGACCTGGAGTCTACCTGCCTAAACTTACTGTAAAAAGTAGTGATAGCGAAAATATTGTTTCTGGGGTTGCTTACCAAACAATTTCGGTAGCTGCGCCAAAAGCAAAAATCCAACTAAAAGCTGTAACAGGTGGTGTTGATTCTATTTTGAGAGAATACGATGAAAATGGAAACTTACTAGTAGACATTAACGAGTACTCTGTAACTTTAGAACAAGCTAAGGCAGGAATTAAATTTGATGCTTCTGGTACTGATACTGAGTCTGGATCTGATGGACGAAGAATTACTAAATACCAATGGATATTTAATGATACGGGATTATCGGTAACTGGATCTGGGAATTCTTCTGGAAGACCAAGCTCTGGAGATCTTGCAATTAGTGATACTGGCACTACAATTTCTGAAAATGCTAAATCTATTACTCGTAAATTTAATAAGCGAGGAACAATTAGCGCTCAACTGGTAGTGACTGACACTCAAGGTAATATTGATAGAAAACTATTTACAATTAGGGTTACTGATTTAGTAGCACGAATGACTATTGCAAATGATAAATCAACTGGAACTCCGGGTGAAGAATTTAAATTTGATGCATCGGCTTCAAGAAGTGATGTTAGTCCAAATTTAGCTTATAAATGGAAAATAGAAGACGAAGGTCCTGGTGGACTTGATAATTTTGAGCAAACATCGTTCTCGTCTGAAAATGAAACTTTCGATTATAAGTTTAAAGCTCCAGGTAAAAAGAAAGTAACAGTTGAAGTCCAAGTAGACGGTGGTGGAGGTGGAAAAACTGATAGTTTCACTCAGGTAATTACTATTAATTCACAAAAACCTTCGGCCCTATTTGATGTGACTTTCCCAGAAAAAACTAATAGACCAAGTTTAGTACTTTTAGATGCATCAACTAGTTACGACTTAGATGAAGGCGATACGCTTAAATATTCTTGGAGAATTTTTAATGCAACTGCCGGAGTTGATTACGAAATTATTTCTGGTGCAGAAGCTGTAAATAATCCAAATATATTTACTGATAATCCAAAAGTAGAATTAATTTTCAAACGAAAAGGGACTTACAAAGTTGAACTAGTGGTTCAAGACCAATATGAACCTAGTCTTAGACAGTCCTCTACTATAAATCGCGACGTTGTAATAAATACTGTTATAGATGTTAAATTTGCCGACACTCAAATCTATGCGGCGCAATTACAATCAGTTGATAGTGGTGGATTACAATCAAATTTTACTTTTGATATTGAATCGCAAAACGCAGAATCTGTATCGGTTAATTTTGGTGACAATTCAACTCCCAAAGTAGAAAGATTTAATGCAGGTAAAGCTACCGTGAATCATACTTATACTCGAGCTGGTAGTTATGAAGTTACTTTAAAAGCTAGCAAAGCCAATGAAATCAATGAAGCTAAAGCCTTAATAATTATTGGCGGTGGTGACAAACCGGTTGCAATTCCTAGAATTAAAATTGGAAGTTCGTTTGTTGCCAATATTGAAGATATGCCCGAAATTTACCGAGGCACAGCAATAAGTTTTGATGCTTCTGGTTCAGTTAATTCAGATGCTACTTCAAGTAATTTATCTTATAGTTGGAACATGGGCGACGGGCGGGCTTACTCTACTGCTATTGTACCTTCCCATACTTATAATGATCTTCCACCGGCAACTCCTGGATTCTTTGAAGTTAGATTAACGATTACTGATAATCGAGATGTTACTAAATCTGACACTAGAATAATTCCAATTAAAGTTGTTGGAGCTAAACCTGAAATTCAAACTATAATTGCCGAAGTTGTTGGCGACCAAGACACTACTCCGGTAAATGTAAATGTTGAAGTTGTGGCTCCTCGTGATAGAGATGGTACAATTACTAAATACCGATACTATTACTTTCCAATTAGTGACCAAAGTCGAGAACTAGGTGTAAAAACATCTACTAAACCAACAGCAACACTAACCTTAAATACTTTTGGAGAAGCAGGAGCCGAAGTTGAATACGGAATTTGTGTCGACATTGAAGATAGCGACGAAAACGAAGTTAAATGTAAAGATCTTTTTGAGGACGGTAATTTTACAACTGTAAAGGTTACAAACGGAAGAAACGATCCACCTACTGTAGACTTTAGAGTTGATAGAACCAATATTAGAGTTGGTGAAACTATTAATTTTTACGACTTATCAAGAGATCCTGACGGTAGAATTATTGAATGGGCTTACGACCTTGATGGCGACAACAGCTTTGTGAACAATCCTAAATTTGAACAAGGTAATATAAGTCACACTTTTACTAAAAAATCTCCTCGTGATGGTTATAATATTAGACTTAGAGTAACCGACGACAAAGGATCCTCTGCAGTATCGCAAACTAGAAAAATTTATGTAGATGGCATACTTGAACCGCCTATAGCGGCATTCACATACGTAACTCAAGATGACGAAGTACTGTTTACTGATAAATCTAAAATAGATATCGCTAATGCAGGTACAATTAAATCATATAAATGGGACTTTAATGCGCTAGTGGATTCGGATGGCGATGGTAATCTAAAAAACGATGCCGACTCAATTGAAAAAAATCCAAAACATACTTACGCGAGTTCTGGAATTTACGAAGTAAACTTTACTGTCGAAGATTCAGAATCGAACTTAGCTACTATTGCTCGCCAAGTAATTGTGCAAAAAATCTCAAGTGATAAAGCAAATCCTTTTGCCAACGCAGAATCGACCATAAGTATTTCTGAAACTTCAAATCTATACAGAGATATTCTACGAACTGTTCCCGCTCGAGATGCCAGTACTGGCGTAATTAGAATAAGCGAAGAAAATCCTACTATTCGATTTAATTTTAGCCACTTACCTGCTACCACTAGCAAAATAATCTTAGATCAAAATATTTATTTCGATACAAACTCAGGGAACCCGTCACTTAGAAATTATGGTCCAGGTGATGGCGTTAGAAACAATGATATTGATGTATTATCGCAAAGTTTAAGATCGTTTGATGTACGATTTAATAAAGAATGGGCACCAATTAGAATCCAAATAGCTGTTGAAGATGCAAGTGGCAACATTTACACAGACCAAGCCGACGTTGTTTTTGATAACAACGAAATCGAAGCCGCAGATTTACAAGCGGCACTAAAATATAATCCTGTTAATAACTTACCTGCCTCTATATATTTTGTTATACTGTTTGCAGCATCAATTCTTAGTACATTTATCTTGAAGAATAATAAAAAAGGACCTAGAACTAAAATCTAATATCTCTAATTCATGAATATGGAAAACGATAAAAATAAAAACGGATTTACTCCCCCTCCAATTTCAATTGAAGCAATGGCAGTAGACAATGATAATCAAATAAACTCACAAGGTGGATTCGAAACTAATGCTACAGTTATGTCTGGAACTGCTAAAGTAAAAGATGCTACTCAAGCCTTAAAAAAAGGGCCAAATAGATTAGTTTTTATTGCCCTAGGTTTTATTGGAATTGTTATTTTACTATTAACTTCATCTGCATTTTTAGTTTTAAGCGGGGGTGACAACAATCCTTTAGCAACAACTGGTGATTTATTAAATAGTATAATATTCCTGGCACTTGCTATGCTCTTTGGATTCCTAACAATGGGAGGACTAATTGCAACCTTAGCTGGAGTTTTTAAAGTAATGAATACGCCAAAAACTGAATCGATAATCAAAAAGAAATTCCTATTAATTACTGCTGCCGGAATCTTAGCCTTAAGTATTGGTACAGCTGGGTTAGTATTTTCAATTAATTCACTTACTAGTAAAACAGAAAGCGTTGCTAGTTTAATTACTACGAATCCGGTTGAAACTACAGGATTAACTGCTCCGGTAAGCATAATTTTTGGAGCTGAGAATGTTCCTATCGATACTACTAAATATAAAATTATTAGTTATAACTGGAGCTTTGGTGATTCAGAAGTAGCTACAGGTGAAACTGTGACCCATACTTTCACTTCGAAACCAGCCTCTGGAATTTATACAGTAACCCTTAAAGTAAGTTACCAAGACATTAATAATCCAAATTCAGAAATTCAAGAATCTCAATTTACCAAAGTTGTAAGTATTGAAAACGAACAAGTATTTGCAAGTTTCAAATTTTCGCCTGATCAAGGTCAAGCACCTTTAGAAGTAGAATTTGACGCATCGATGAGTAAAGATCCTGATGGACAAATCGTAAATTACGAATGGGATTTCAATGAAGATGGAATTTTTGATGCCGAAGGTGTCAAAACAAGTTACACTTTTAAAGATGTTGGTGCCTATAATGTAACTTTAAAAGTTACTGACAATAATGGTGAATCAAACACCGAAGACAACACAGTAACTGTAAAAAGTGACCAAATTATTATAGCCGAAATCAAAAATTATCCTGAAGATGCGGTTTTAACACCGAGCCGAGCTTACCAATTTGACGCTTCAATGAGTACAAGTGCAGAAGGCACAATTGTTAAATACGAATGGAATTTTGGGAACGGTAAAACTGGCGTAGGTAAAAAAGTTACTCAAACTTACGATAGAGAAGGTGTTTATGAATTAAGTCTAACTCTTACTGATGACGCCGGAAATACTAGAGTGTATACCAAAAATTATACAGTTAGTAACTCCCCTTCTGGATTATTTGCAAAAATTGTAGCAACTCCAGCTGCACCTGCGAATGGAATTATTACTGGAACTGCCCCGTTACGAGTTAGTTACGATGCTGGATCTTCAAGTGGAGCTGATATAGTTGATTATAAATGGGATTTTGATAACGATGGAACTATCGATGCCAATGGGCAACAAGTTGAACATGTTTATACTAAATCTGGGGATTTCGATACAGTTTTGACTATAGCATCCACAGATAACAAAACTGCAAAAGTAGTCCAAAAAGTTTCAATTAAAGGATCCTCCTTAGAGGCTCAAATTAGTGCAAATCCAGTAAACGGAATTGTACCCTTGTCTGTTACTTTTGATGCTACCGCTACAAGAGTCCCAGAAAATGAAAGTATTGTAACTTTTAGATGGAATTTTGGTGACGGTACACCTTTATTAACTGAAGGGCCTATTGTAACTCACAAATTTAATAGCGTAGGAACTTTTACAGTAACAGGTACAGCAATTACAGCTACCAATAAAACATCGACAGCTAATATTACTATTATAGTAACTTCGACACCGCTTAAGTCTTGCTACACTGTTAGCCGTAAGGTTGGCCCTGCTCCAATGACAGTAAGTTTTAATCCACAATGTTCTACTGGTACAATTTCCTCTTATAGCTGGAAATTTGACACTCTAGGAGTTAGTAACGAACGTCGCCCAGACTACACATTTACTGAACCTGGCGAATACGAAGTTGAACTTGAAATAAGTGATTCCGGAAGCAACATTAGTACATTTAAAGATATAATTACCGTACAGTAAATATTTTAAAAACCGTTTAAATTCCCCCTGTTAGTTTTGCGTACTTATAGCTAACGGGGAATTTTTTATATCTAGTAAAACTGCTTAATAATCACATTGCATTCCCAGATTTAGACTTATTACTGGAATCCGACGGCGCCGTCGCCATTGACTTATACTATTTTAATACTGTCAACACTCTAGATCTCCTTGAAATCCCCCCAAAAATAGTTAAAATCTTTTTATGTCATACGAAATAAAAAATAAGATTTGGTTTAAAATAGTTGTAGGAATCGTAATTCTTACAATGTTAGCATCTGTGCTAGCTCCCACTTTGGCGATATTTTTGTCTTAATGCTTTAGTCAAAGCAACTGACTAAAACCATATAGTGATTTTAAAGCAACATTAAACTGAAGCACAATTCGGGTTTTTGTGTTATAATAGTGGGATTTATTTATATTTTATATGGAAAACTCACCTATTAACTTGATGTCTGTAGATAACAGTCCTTTAGATTTAAACCTAAACGAGCAAAGTGTGATCCCTGAAGATATTATACCTAGTACTGCTAGTGAAAATAGTTTATTAGGATTTTTAAAAGACAAAGAAATCAGATTATGGATATTTATTTTTACTGGTGTACTTATAGTATTTCTTGGAGTGTTTTTCTTTATGAGTAAACAAACTACTGAAGTAAAAGAAAAATTAGCTGATGTTGAAGAATCTGTACCTGATGTAGAACGAAAACTACCAGCCTACTTTACGGCAAGTTTATTCAACGAAGAAGCACCTGGTGGTGGTGGATCAGCCCCTGCTGCAAGTGAAACCCCAGTTTCTGCTGAAACAACTGCCGACCCTTTAGATGGTTTTAACTTAAGTGATCTAGGAATCGAAGATGATGCTACAGCTTCAGACACGGTAGAACCTTCAATTGATACTAGCGGCTCAACAACTACAACTACAAGTGTTTTCGATGAACTTGGTACAACTGAAACAGAACCTACAACAAGTGGTGACTTACTAGGTTCTGCCAATACTGGCGAATTTGGTTTAGAATCAAATACCTCAGCCGAAGTAATGATGAGCGGTGAACTCGAAGGAGATACTGGTCCTGCCCTTTGGTTAGCACTAATACCTACAATGTTTTACGGATTAGCACGGTCACGAAAGAATAAATAATTCTATTTGAATATCAACATGGATTTCTCACAAATTAAAACTAGTTTCATAGAGCATAAAAAACAGATCTTAATAGGATTAGGAGCTGGATTTGTGATTGTGGCAATTATAGCAGGATTAATTGGTGGAAATACTGGTTTGTTTAAAGGTGATAGTACTAGTGATGCCGGAGATCCACTTGCTGAGGGTGAAGTTACAAATGTATGTGAAGCGGTGGAATATACAGGATTTATTGCCTTACTTGAAGAAATTAACATTAATATTGGTGAGTTGAATGATCTTGAAACTATTAATATTGATGATCCTGCTCAAACTGATGCAATTGATACCTTACTGTTATCACTTGCTGCTATTGTTCCAACTTCTGGTACTACCTATACTGATGCAACTAACTGTTTTTCAGCTTTAGAACCAGCTGAGGCAGAAGCTTCAATTGTTGGCGTAAATAAATATATTGATAAAATTGAGTTAATTAAACAAACGATTACTGCCTTTAATGATGCAAGAGTGGAATGCCAAGCCCAAACTGAAGGTGAAGGTGCTTGCGAGGCTATTGAACTTGATGCATTAGACATTGCCGAAGATGACCTAAGTTGTAATGCTGATCGGATTTACAATGATGAAGATTCAAAAGATTGTGTGCCCGAAGTATTGGTTTGTGAATATACAGATCTTTACGATGTTATTAAAGATGCCAATGATTTACTCGAAGACTTTAGCGATGATCCAGAAGATTTTGGTGACGACGGAGAAGATGATGATTTGGTTGATTATTTAGAAGAAATTAAAGATAAATTAGATACAGAAAGCCAAGACGTTTTAGAAGACTTTATTAATGATTTTGATTATGAAGACGACGCAGAAGATTTAAGTAAAATTTTAGTATTAGCTGCAAATGCAATAATCGAAGATGATTCTGAACTTTGTGAAGACCTAGAAGAATTAGATCAAATTGAGGTAAGTCAAAATAACAACTCAAATAATAATGGTAATGACGAAGAACCCGATGATGTAAGGGACTTGTTGAATGGTGGCGGTAATAACAGTTGTCCTGCAAATGCGTCTTACGATCAACTACTTGAGTCTTGTTTGTGTGATGCTACAAACGAATTAATTACTTCAAGTGGTAGTTGCCCTGTATTTAGTTCGGCCGAAGAAGATCCAGGAGATTCCGGTTCATTTGTGTGTGAAGACGGTACAGTTGCCTCTGATATTTCAGCTTGTATTGCTTTACCAGGCGATGGTGCTTTTGATAATGAATTTGATCCAAGTGGATTACCTGCAGACCCAGATGATGATGTAGAAATTGGCCTAGATGATGAAACAGGAATTGACGACCAACAACTAATCGATGAGGCAATCGAAGGTATTAATGGAGACACTCAAAATCCAGACAATACCGCTACTGTTACAAACAACTCCCAAACACTAAATTCAGCAACAAGTGCCAATGTAATGAAGTCTGGGATAATTCAAGGCGATACAGGTCCTGGAATTCTAATTAGTGTTCTAATAAGCTTTTTAGGAACATTAACCTACTATAGTTTTAGCACCAGAAAAAGTTTTTAATCTTTTGAAGCATCTGAGATTTCAGTTTTAATATCTTTAGCTGCCTTTTTTACGATTTTCTTAGATTTATTCACTACAGCTGTAACTTTTTTAGTATTTGTTTTTACTTGTGCCTTGGCTTTTTTGACAGTAGATTTTGCTTTCGATACTGTTTTTTTTGCTTTTGACTCAGTTTCAGATATTTTCTTTTGAGCCGATAATTTAATGTCGTTTGCTAAAGTTTTAAAATGACTAAAAAGTGAATCTTTGTTTAAAGTTCCTTTATCGATCTCTTTTTTTAATTTGTCACGAAACTTTTTGCCTGACTTAGGTGTAAATAATACGCCGGTAGCTACTCCAGCAGCTAGGCCTACAAACAAAGCTAATTTTCCTCTTTTAGACATTAGATTTTTTATTAATAATTACAATAATAATCTACAACTAATTTAGATTCATGTAAATCTAAGATTTACATTTTTCACATTGGATAATTTAGTAACTTTAAAATTTCATAAACTTTATAAATAGGGAGACCAACAACATTTTGGTAATCACCTTCAATCCGGCTAATAAAGCGTGAGCCTAAGCCTTGAATTGAGAATCCGCCAGATTTATCTTTGAATTCTTCGGACTCTAAATACCATTCAATTTCGTTTTCTAGCATTGGTTTAAAAGTGACTTTAGTAGTTTCAGCTATAGTCATATTTCGCTCTTGAGAGGCATTGAATATGGTTAATCCTGAAATAACCTCGAAAGTACGCCCTTGTTGAGCCTGAATTAACTCTTTGGCATGGGCTCTATTTTTAGGTTTTCCTATTAGTTTATTATCTAAACAAACTACTGTGTCGCAGCCTATTATATAGCCTTCTTTTAATACATCGGCAACGGCTTTAGCCTTATTAAAAGCGTGCTTCTTGGCTTGTTCTAGAGGGCTTAAGAATGGTTCATCGAATTCAATATAATCACTTGGGATTACATCGAATTCGAATCCAGCCATTTTCAATATTTGGATTCGCTGAGGGCTAGTTGAAGCTAGAATTATTTTTGGTTGACTTTTCATAAGGTTATTCGTATATTCTCATGGCTATTACAAACTAAATTGTACGGATTTTATGCCAATTATCAAGTCAGCTAAAAAAGCAGTTAAACAAAGTGCGGTTAAAAACATTAGAAATAACCGAACTAGAAGACTTCTTCATGATATTCAAAAAGACTTTTATGCTATTATAAAAGAATCTAAAAAAGAAGAAGCAACTACACTTATAAACAACCTTTATAAAGTTGTAGATACTGCTGCTAAGAAATTTGTAATTCCTTTCAACCGAGCAAGTCGACTTAAAGCAAAAGCTGCAAAAGCTTTATCAACTTTAAGCTAAAAACTCATATGGTAAAGGTTACATATATTAAAAACGGTCAACCAATCGAAATCGAGACTGATTCTACCGGACAGTCTCTTTTAGAGGTTGCTCAAGAAAATGCAGTAGAAATGGACTCTGCCTGTGGTGGAAATGGTGTATGTACTACTTGTCTTATAAAAGTTATAGAAGGTACTGACTCACTTGGTGCTGTAACAGAAAAAGAAGAAATAATGGGAATGGATCCTACTAATCCAGAATATAGATTAGGATGCCAATGCTCAGTAAATGGAGATTGTTGTGTTGAGTTAGCTTACTAAAAGACAAAAAGGTTAAGCAAACAAGTGCTACTAGTTTTTTGGTTGCATTAAAATTCAATTATGTTTGTTAATAGTGAGTTTAGTTTATATAATAAGCTTTGTTTTATTGTTAATTATATATATATGAAAAAAAGATGCTTAGGATTAGTTTCTGTTGCTCTTATTACGGCACTTTCGGCAAGTTCTGCCTTAGCCGCTGAAGTAATGTTTAAAGATGTTGCAGCTGACCATTTTGCGAAATCTGCAATTACATGGGCTTCACAACTTGGGTTGATGGGCAAAAATTCTGATGGAACATTTTCAGAAAACTTTAGACCGAGTGACACTATGACTAGAGCTGAACTAGCTATAGTATTAGAAAGATATCACCGAATGATGTATCCAGAATTAGGAACTGGAGATGCGGCTAAAAAAGTAACCACCGTTATTGATACAGCAACTAAAAATGGATCACTTTCAACTTTAACATCGCTTATTAAGACGGCTGGACTTACTGAATTATTAGTTGATGATGGACCGTTTACAGTTTTTGCTCCAAATAATGCTGCATTCGATAAGGTAGGTGCGGCGACATTAACGGACTTACTTAAAACTGAAAATAAACAAAAGTTGGTTAGGCTACTTACCTACCATATTGTACAAGGTAAAATTTTAGCTAGCGATTTGAGAGATGGTCAAAAGTTAAAAACATTACAAGGTCAAGAATTGACAGTAAGAGTTACATTAACCGGAGAAGGAACAGCAGCCAAAAAATCTGTTACTATAAATGAAGCGAAAGTTGTATCTGCTGATATTTTTTCAGACAACGGAGTTGTACACACAATAGAAACTGTATTGTCACCGGCTGACAAAACCACCATAGTACCTACTACAACCACTCCTGTTACAACTACTGGAACTACCACTCCTGCTACAACTACTGGAACTACCACTCCTGTTGTAAGATAAAACAATAATACGGTTTACAGAAAAAAGTAATTTTAAATAGCCCCTTTTGGGGCTATAGAAATAAGTTTTATTTGTTATTGACTGGATTTTGGTGTTTTTCCTGAGAGATAAAAATACGTCTTTGGAATGTACCCCAAATTGCCTTTTAACTGCCTTCTAAGATTTATCGACTCCTTTATACCGGGCATATGACTTCCATCTATCTTGTAATATATAGCTAAAATGTATCTTCGATTGTAATTTTGCCTAGCTAAAATTGAGTCATTGTGGCTCCTAAACTTTAAATAATAGGAATCTGTATAATTCAAAAGTTCATTAAAATCCTCTGGTACTAGAAAATTATTTGGACTTTGCGACTCCCCTTGCTTTGGACTAGATGATTTGAAATTTAATTTACCATTTTGTCCCTTTGATATAGTTAAAGCCTGTAAGATACACTCATTCTCGTCGTTATTAAAACCAATTTCAAGCTCTTGCTCTGTGCTTGATACAGCATCGCTAATTTTAGAAAGCAAAGCTCTATTAAGACGCAATGAATCTTTGTTCATCTTAAATTTAAATTGAGTGGCAATTAAATTAAAAATTCCAATCGCCTGTATGTGCAATACCAGCTTAGTTATTACTAAGTCTTTTAAACTAGTACCAATTATACTAGTTGCAAACTTTTCTAAGGGATCTAAATCAGTATCACCCTCAAAATCTGCTAAATGTGATTGCAAATCTTCGGAAATCAAACCTACAACTATTTGAAGAGGGTTTTTTGGATCGTACTCTTCGTAGTCATGTAGATCTGTCGAAAAAATAATTGCTTGGGCGTTTAGGTTAGAGCCAAATTCTATTAAAAATCTTGATAATTCTGCTTTTTTTGCCCTAATTTTTTCGGCATCAGTAGAAGAGCTTCTTTGTTGGGGGCTATTAGATTGCCTGCGAGATCTCATATAATTTATTATAGGTTATAAAACCTAACATCTATGTGATGTAAAACTCAAGAGAATATCTTGCCAAAATAACAATTTTGACCTATAATAGCATCCATTTAAAATAGCCAAATGGTTTTAAGGCAACAAGGTAGTGGTATATTGGACGAAATTGCAAGAATCCCTGTGGAGAGATTAGTTGAGAAATCAATAAATAGTCCTGAATGGCAGTTAGTTTTAGATCGTGAAAGGGTTAGAGCTCTTGAAATATTAGACCAAATTGAGCAGAAATACTTGGATTTTGAAATGGATCCAAGAGAATATGGACTTAGCCTAAGAACTCGATTAGTTAATTGGATGAGTGTTATGTATCACCATCGAAACCAAGTGAGGAAATCAGGCGGCTATTACTCAGAACATTTATGGAATTCATTAAGCCTTGCAATTAAAAGTGGATTTATTGAAGATGTTTTAAATGACTCAATTATTGGTCACGATACGATTGAAGACATCCCTGAAGTTAGGACTGAAATCATGGACTTGTTTTTTAACTTGTATGAAGATATTAAGCCAGATCCATTATTTAATTTAGAATATACCCAATACTGCAATGACCAAGCCTGGGATGATATTACGGCAGTTTCTAAGCCGAAAATTGATAACAAAAGTCTAAGAAGTCAAAAGTATTTAGAAATGCTACTTAAAAAACTACTAGAAAATGGTAAAGCAATTTTAATTAAATTGTTTGATAGGCTCCATAATATGGAAACTATTGCAGCCCAGCCTGTTGAAAAACAAAGTAATATTGCAAAGGAAACTATGGAAATTTTTGTGCCAATTGCTAAAAGACTCGGACTGTATAAAATACAAGAAGAACTTGTAAGATTATCTCTGCAAGTATTAAATCCTAATTTAATAAAAGATTTTAATGAATACATCGCCGAAGAAATTGATACAATAGAGAATGCCCATCCATTTTTTAGCGAACTTAAAGAAAAGCTAAACTATAAGGCAGAAACAAAAAATCAAGAAACACCTACGGGTATTGAAGAAATAAGAACAAAGATGAAAGAACTAGGAATAGAAGGATTAGTCTATTCACCAACTGGAATTGTAGATATTCGCGTAGAACCCCATTTACTTGTAAGTAGATTTGACATTCTTGACTTATCAAAAGGAGTAGAAAACCTAACTTTAGAAGATTTAAGGCTTCCAGAACTAGAAACTTTTGCTAATATTACAATTTTGGCTAAAAATCGAGAAGATCTACTAGCAATTTGCGATAAAATAAGAAGGGACTATCCTGTACCAAGACAAGAAAACCCTGCCCATGGCCAACATAGGGGGCAAACAATTAAAATTATTGTAGAAGGCTTAGGCAAAGTATTTATAAGAGTAAATGATCTAAAAAATGAAGCACTTTCAACTCGAGGTAGATTTGATGAAATTGACAACTTTCAAGTTCCTGACGACATAATAATCGCTATTGATCAGACACTTAAGACTGTAGAAGAAACTAGTTTGGATATTAGAAAAGTGCTATCACCAGAACTTTTTGGACAACAAATATCGATAATAGTGGTGCTAAGTCCAGAAAATAAAACATTCACTTTAATGGTTCCACCTAATATTACAGCTAAAGAACTATACACAAGAGTTACCGGTAAGAAAAGAATTCCGAAAAATATTGAAACACGCATTGCTACTTCGCTTTGGGCTGATAGATGGGAAAACACTACAGTAAAAGCTCCCGGTAATAGATTTGAAAATCGACAGTATGTGTTGTTTAAGAATACTAACTAAGTCTAAATTAATATTAAACAGATTGATTTAATTCTTCTGGATTATATCTCCCCGCCCATAAGTTTAATTTGATGTAGAAAAGTTCTTTTAGGGTTCTAAGTGCATCTTTTATTGGTCTAACCCTGCTATCCGTAGAATTAAACCAGCTTACTGGAACTTCAGTTATTTTGTAGCCCAAATTCGTGGCGATTACTAAGGCTTCCATGTCGAATCCGAATCTTTTAACTTTTTGAAGATTAAAAATTTCTTTAGCTACTCGGTGTTTAAATAATTTGAATCCACACTGGGTATCTAGAATCCCATCGATTAAAAATAGTCTAATAATAAAATTCCCTATCCTGCCAATTAAAATTCTAGAGGAGGATTGTTTGATTTTTACGTTGCTACTTTTTAAGTATCTTGAACCTATAGCAATATCTGAATTAGTGTTCTTGAGTTGGTGCATTAGATTTTGTAATTCTGTAATAGGGGTAGAGTTATCGGCATCTGTAAATAAAATGTATTCCCCAAGACTAAGTTGAATCCCTTGTTTTATAGCATAACCTTTGCCTTTGTTTTGAGTATATTGAATTAACTTTACCGTTTGTGAAAGGTATTGATTAACGACTTGGCAAGTTTGATCGGTACTGCCATCTGACACTATAATGATTTCAGCATTTACTTTTGATTCTGCGATCCAGTCCTGAATTGAATTTAAGGTCGAAGCAATTCTATTCTGTTCGTTGTAAGCTGGAATAATAATTGAATATTCAAATAGAAATTTATCTAAAATATTTAGTTGAAAGTGTTTGGATTGAAAAGTCCATAATTTATTGGCTAAAAAGTTCC
Source organism: Candidatus Peribacteria bacterium (assembly GCA_943349385.1). GTDB lineage: Bacteria > Patescibacteriota > Gracilibacteria > UBA1369 > CALQZM01. The sequence goes on along the minus strand of CALQZM010000002.1, from coordinate 3,827 downwards.
AGACTACTACAACAGCAGAAGTTAAGAGTTTAGCTAATACATACCAAATACCTAGCAAACTAGAAAACAAATACATTAAGGCAACCGTTAAGGCTAGTCCTACTAAAGAGACTGTTAAGAATTTTATATAAAGCTTTCGATAGTTTTTAGACTCTACTTGAAAAGTCCAAACTTTATTCAAAATAAAAGATGCTATATTTGCTATCAAAAAAGAAAATGCCGAAGCAATGATTACAGCAAAGGCATAATAATCAACAAAAACAAACAATGCGGCTACATCTAGAACTGTTGCAAGTACACCGACCACTGCGTATTTAAGAAAAAGTTTGAAGTGGCTAAAAAACTTTTGGAACATACTTACTTAATTTGCGATAAATTTATAGATGTAAACTTTGTTTTCTATTTTAGAATCTGGGGTTTGGTAGACTAATTTAAAATTAGTTGGAGCTTCTTTAATCCAGTCTAATTCAAATTTTAAGAGACCAGATTCGTTAAAAAGTATAACGTAATCTATCTTAGCAAGATCTAAATTATTTATCCATGAAGACTTATTTGGATTGTTAAACAATCCATCTTTAAGATTTTTATAGTCAAAATAATCACACTCAAAGCAGCTATTTATATTAACATACTGCATTTTTCGCCTTAAATTTTCACCTAACAAATGGGCATTAAAATGGAATCCGGTGTAGGCCAAATTGGCAGAGTCTGAAATATTGGTATTCACCCATTCAAAAGCATTAATTACTGAATCGAACTCAGATGGATACTTATGTTTTAGGACGGCTGTCGTATTTTGTGGGTCAATTTTGTTGGTTATATAATTTAAGGTAAGCAATTCATGGGGAAGGTCTGGTTTAGTGAATGCTGAATAAAGGGTAGTTGGCAATAAAATAATTAGTAAAGTTATTAGTGAATTTTTCGCATATTTAGAATGTGAACCTAAGTAGCAGACTAATAGAGATCCAACGATTAAGGCTGGCAATGAATAGCGGATATTTGCGTCGAAATCGTTAAAAGTATATGGCGCTTTTAAATACAATAGAGAAAGTATTGGGATTATGATTAAAAAGAAAATTGACTCTTTTTTTGGTGTAATTTTTTTAGCGATAAATACGATTAGTAAAAGATACATAATAGGAATTAACAGCATTTGGTATCCGGATCTAAAGAAAAATCTTTCAGTCATTTCGTAAATCTGCATTAAACTTAAACTGCTTAAATTATTAAATATTGACCATCCGGCAATTGTGTCTATAACGGTACCATAGCCTTCAAAAACAGTAAAATCACCTAGTTTAAGGGCTGCCGGGAAAATTGGATTATCGGCTATAATTAAATTTCTAAGATACCATGATCCCCCTCCTACAATAAATAAAATTACCATTGGAGGAATTAATTTTAAACTTTTAATTTTCGTTTGATGATTAAAGTTTTTGAAGAATAAAACTAGAAAAATTAGGATAAACGGAATCGAAAACGGTAAACCTAAATATTTTGTTCCAACAAATAATCCTATAGATAAACTGAATAACAAGGCGCTAGTGTTTGAGTTGGTTTTAAAGTATTCGTATAAAAATACGAGTACATAAATTAGAGATAACGAGAAAAATAGATCGACGTGAAAACTACCCATTTCTTTTAATAATAATGGAGAGTACAAAATAGAAAGCACGAATGCAAAGCTTAAGGATGGGCTAAAATTGAGCTTTTTGCCTAAGAATAATCCTGAAATAAATAAACTTATAGCCGAAATAATATTCTGTAGATTTGCTAATTGAGTTGAATGAAAAGGTAAAATGTTCCAAAGTGCTAATAAATTTCCATTTGCAGGATAATACCCTACAGAACCGGCATAAACGGTATATGGAACTGAATTTATGCTACCTGTTTGCAAAAAGTGATTAATTATCTGCAAATGATATGAAACTGAATCGTACTCCCAAATTGGCAAGACAATTGCATTGTAAGTTTCGACACCGAGAAAAATAAAAAATATACTTGAGGCTAAGATTGCTAGCCAATTTATTTGGAATTGGTGTAATTTAAAGTTTTGTTGAAAATATCGAGCCGTTAAAATTAATAGAACTGTAAAAATTAGATATACTGAAACTGAAACCGCTGTGATATTTAGTAAATTTACTGCCCCAAGGATAGTCTGGATAACTATTTGACTGCTTAAGAAAAAGAATAGACTGTAAAATAGTAATCCTAAGTTTGATTTTCGAGAGTCCGGAACAAATTTAAACGAGAATAAAACCGAACTTAAAAATAGAGCTAGGTTTAATGTTAAGAAGTTGATCATTGGAGCCTATATATTAAGCCTCGTTAAAAGCCACCATCATTAGTTTACAAAGATGGTGGACCCGGCTGGGATTGAACCAGCGACCAATCGGTTATGAGCCGACTGCTCTAACCACTGAGCTACAGGTCCACACATTGCTTTTAGGTTTCCCTTAGAGCTAGTGCATTATATTTAATTGTAGCGAAAAATCCAACTGTTTTTCACTGAAACAGTTGACCAAACATCCTATTACAAAAAAGGTAAAGATTGCTTTGCCATTAAGGGCTGCGGGGTCTATATTAAAGTTAGAATCAATTATTTAGATTAAATGAAACTTCTAATCACCTACTTTTCTGCTTTAACTGTATTATTAGTACTAGATTCTATTTGGTTATTTCTTATTGCTAAAAATTTTTATAAAAAATACATAGGGCATCTCTATGCTGAAAATGTAAACTTTGCATCGGCTATACTTTTTTACTTAATTTATACGCTGGGAATTGTAGTATTTTGTGTAATGCCTAATGCAGATTCCAATAGCCCTTTGAAAACCTTATTACTTGGAGGTTTATTTGGATTAGTAGCTTATGCTACATACGACTTAACTAATCTTGCAACTTTGAAAGGGTTTCCAGTGAATGTAGCTGTTGTAGATATTATTTGGGGAGCAGTAGTAACTAGTCTAGTTAGCCTTTCTGCCTATTATGTTTTTAAATTTTTTAATTAAATATTATGTTAAACGAACTAGTGTTAAATTACTTTCTTTGGTTCCTGGTTGTCTTTGGGACATTAACTTATGTTTATACAGCCTTTAAAAATATGGAGTCTGTCTCAGTTAACTTTTTTGGTACTCAAAAAAAGCTTTCCGTTAGGAACCTGATGCTTATAGTTTTGTTTGACGGATTTATACTTGGACTGATCTTTTCTTACTTGCTTAAGATTTAATACTAAATCGATTTAGCTACTTACGACAAGTTTACCATCGCTTAACTACAATCCCCTCACGAGCTGCTTCTTGTTCGGCTTTTTGCTTGCTAGAGCCTTCTCCTGTTGCGACTAAGATATCATTTAGGAATACGCCCATTTGAAAAACTTTGTCGTGATCCGGGCCAGTTTCAGAGATTAGTCGATAGTCTGGAGTTGTGTTTTCAAGTTCTTGGGCTTTTTCTTGGAATTTAGACTTGGAGTCTATGTGCAGTCCTAATTCAAATACTTGTCCTACTTTTGAAAGGATATGTGTGTCTATGAATTTTTCAGCTACTTCGTATCCTTGGTCTAAAAAGATTGCGCCAATTAAAGACTCAGCTACATTAGCTAAGATATATTTTTTTGTTCGTCCACCTGAGACTTCTTCGCCTTTTGATAAAAATAAGTGTTCACCAAGTCCTAACTCTTCAGAAACTAGAGCTAAGTTATTCCCTCTAACCAAAGCTGATCTTAAGGCTGTTAACTCCCCTTCGGGTAAAGCAGGAAATTTTTTATATAGAAAGATGGTGGCAGCCATTTCGAGGATTGAATCCCCTAAAAACTCTAGACGTTCGTT
>CALQZM010000001.1 GCA_943349385.1 Candidatus Peribacteria bacterium | reverse complement strand
TAGATTTAAATATCGAATTACAAGAAACTGCAAATCAGGCTACCTTTAGTCCAGAATCAGGAATTTATTATATTACTGCTGAAAGCCAGCGAGCTGAAAAAATTGTAAATTACTCTGCCGAAAATTATTTGCCAACGACTGTCAATCTATTAGATTTCGATAATGATGATGATCAAGACGTAATATATTCACGAGGAACTGAGGTTTATTTCAAGCAAAATCAAACTGAAACTGCTGACTTAATTAATCCTTTAACTAACCGAATTTCAATTTATAATTTTGAGGATTTTGCGAATGTTGTAGATGTAAATACTGTTGCTACTTCACCTCTAATTGTAAGTACAGATAACAAGAAAGCAGTATTTATTTTACCAAAACAATTAAAAAATAAAGTAACAATAATCGATATTTATCATGCGAGTTTAAACCAAACTAATAAATTTAATCGATACATAGTTAACGGATTAGGAACAGATTCTGTTGCAGCAGGATTCGAAGAAGTAAATCTATTCAACCAATCAGAAAGAGTGAACAATGATGGATTCGGTAAATTATTTGTAAGAAATTCATTCAGTCAAAACCTGGCAATCGAACTACCAAACCAAAATTACCGAGCCACAATCAGCACTATTACAGATGGTGTAATTAGCGTATTACAAAATTCATTACCGATTACCCCAAATATTTGCAAAGATAAACAAGCTCCAAATTTTGGACCAGATTTTAGCTCAGAAATTACCGAAGTCTTATATAATCCAGTTAATCTAGATTTTACCGAAATTAAGGATTCTGGCACTAATATCGAAGATTTTTATTTAGATACAAATTTATCACTTGATAAAGACGCTGATGGAAACTCAAAAAATGATAGAGACTTAGTAGGTACAGGCGGAGTTGCCTTTAAATATCAGTTACTCGGATTCGTAACGCCAGGTAATTATCGTATCGCTGCAAATGCAATTGATGAAGCCTTAAATGCCTCAACCTTTGAAATGAAAATAAAAATAGTTTCACCAACTTTAGATTTAGAATTTGATGGGGACAGTTTATTTGGAAACATAGGTACAACTCGAAATGACTTATCGGTAGAAATAATTCGAGAACGAGATGGACAACCAGAAATCATTGCAGAACTCGATACGGAAAATCAAGAGTTTGAGTACTCAGAATATAATAATTCGCCAAACTTAGTAGTTAAAGATAAAGACAATAATCCGCTAGCTGAAATGAATTATGAAACTGGAAGTATTAAAACTTTATCGACCCAAGCTGCTATTGAAATTTTAACTACCAATGCACCAGGCCAGCCTACTCAACTAAAACTATTAAAAGGTAATGAACAAATTACAGTTATTACCAAGCAAGCTGACGCTAATCAAGATGTTAAAATAGCTACAGCAAAACCAGCGAATGCTGCCATCAAAGATTTAAACCAAGTCCTAGTATTCGATGAAATTCCAACCGATAATATTACTTTAACTCAAATTCCAGGCGGCGATCTAGCTTATCCAGGTGGACTAAAAATCCTACAAAACTCAAATGAACTAGCCATTATTGATACCAATGGTGGAATCAAAATTACTGATCCAAGTCTCCAAATAAAATTACAACCCTTAACTGATTTACGTCAGTATCAGTGGTTTGAGCTTTATTCTAATAGTAAAAAAGCAATCAGTTTTATAATTCCATTTGGAGCTAATGAAGTTCAGTGGCAAGCCCCAACTGTTACAACTAGAACCGTTCCCGCAACTACAATAACAAGTGGATTTAGAGACCTTAGTGTTTCGGACTCAAGTTTTGATGAGATTAATTATCTACAAAAATTGGGTGTAGTCGAGGGAATATTAAGAGATGGACAACGTTACTTTGAACCATCCAGATTAATTAATCGAGCTGAATATGCCAAAATTATGCTTGAGATTTTATGTATAGAACCTCGTCCTGAAAGTTATTTAAGGCCGAACGTATTTAGCGATATTTTATTTAGTCAAAATCTAGACTGGTACTATGCAATTACTAAAGAAACTAAACTACAAAAATTATTTACTGGATACCAAGGTGAGTTAGACAAAGTATCTAAGTTGCCACCCTTTAAACCTACTAAGTCAATCACTTTAGCTGAAGCAACAAAAGTAATCTTAGAAGCCTTGCAGTTAACAAAAGTTATTTCACTCAAAGATATTAAGATCGAAAAAAATCAAGTATGGTACGCTCCATATATTGAGACCGCTCAAAATTTAACTCCGTATATTAATTCTGGAATTGCTCCAAAACAAAACTATATTTTAACTAAAGCTGAAGCAAGTAATCCAACTAAACAAATAGACCGTGAGGAGTTCGCAATCATAGCTTATAGAGTTTTAAATATTAAAAATTGTAAAGATCCTAATGGAGATATATTAAATGGTCTCACAACCGGAAATAGTGCAAATGGGACGGTGACTCAATTTGATCCAGATGCTCGAAAAAAGGTCCCTAATTTAGCGGGATTATATATTGAGCAGTCTGCATGCTTAACCTGTCCATGTAATTTTAGATTCGAGTTTACTGCAACTTATCGAAAAGGTGATATAATCTATGCTGTTTTACGAGATCCAATTACCAAGAAAATTATCGCCAAAAGCATTCTTATAAATATTTAAACTCAATATGCCTAAAAACTTTTTTCAAATATCAGCTATTACCCTTTTGATTTTCGGAATATCAACGGCTGTTTTCGCCCAGAGTTTAGTTGGCGAAACTCCTGCATCAGGCGATCTAGTCACTACACCAACCCAGTCAGTAGAAACAGCTACTTGCTACGATGAAGTCGTAACTGCGGTCAACCAAAAACAAACAAATTTTTACATTTCAATAGACACTACTTTACAATCGGCAAACTTGAATTCCGAAAGCCTAAATTACTTATTTAAGCAGTATCGCAGAGCTTTTGAAGATATTGATTTGATCTTAAATCAAGCAGTTAGAAATAGGATTCAAACCGCCGAGGAAAACGCAGCGTGCCGACTATATGTTCAAGAAAGACTTGGATCACTTAGAGTAGTTTTTGTTGAAGCCTATAAAACTTATTTAGCGCAAAAAAGGGGAGTAATCCTAAATGAAAAATACGATGCAGTAAATGCCGAACTAGAGAAAATTGACGAAGACTTACGATCCACTAAAGACAATGTTGCCAAATTTAATGACTTATTAACATGTTTCGCTACTCAATGTATAAATTAATATTATCAGCATCGGTTATTGCAAGCATGATTTTTGGTGCAGGTATTGCCTTAGGTAGTAATCATACCAATTCATCTGGGGGTGAAGTTAATTTAGTCGCAAACTATTACGCCAATGCCAATAATATTACTAACGGATATTTTAATAAAGTACTTAATTTTTTTAATGAATTAGATTTAGATGATCCTAACTATTTACAAGAAATTAAAACTCAATTGTTGCCTCCAGAAAACTTAGCAAGTCGTGATTTTTCAGCTTGTAGACAAAGTATTTCTTCTGTTTGTTTGCAAATTGAACTCGAAAATTTGTACGCAGCTACGGAACCTAGGTTAATTCAGATTCAAAATTCATATGCCGAGAACAATACAAAATCTAATAGCTTTAGTAGTTTTACTTCTTTAAATGATGTAAGACGAGAATTTATTGATGAGCAATTAAATTATATGCGTAGTATCAACTTGCAGGCTTTAGAGTTTTATCGACAATTACTTTTTGCTTATCCAGTCCATATTCAAAATCAACAAACCAAAGAAAGTTTAAAAGAGTTTGTAGATAATCTAAAACAAATGGAGCAAAATTTCAAACCATATCCAGGTGTATTTCATAATGTAAGCACTCCCCAATGTATTTAAAAATATTAAAATGTATCGGATTATGTTTGGTTTTTGGATTCGGTTCCTATGTTGCTACAACTGTAATTACTAATATACCTGCAGCTTCGGCCCTAACGCGTAATGAATATCAAAACAATCTAAGTCAAACAATCTCACGAATTGCCGACTTAAATTTTAGAACCCTAGGTTTTCAAGATCTAAAATTTAAGAAAGATAATGATACTAATCTATATTTAATTCTTTTTAATGAATTTGCCGAAAAATCTAGGACTAATGGAATTGCCTTACTTGCAGGTATGACAGGTTACAGTGATTCTAATATCCGTGATTTAGTAGATAATTACGATACTAAATTTTTATCTCAAAAAAAGGATTCAACACCAGAAAGTGTATCCATTAGAGCCAACGAAATAATCCGAACCTACCAACAAGAAAAAGGATTATTTGCTACTTTAGCCGCTTTAGAAGGACAAACACTTGCCTTTGAACTTTTTGCAAATGGTAAAAGTAGAGATTCTGGTTTTGATTTAGTAGAGGATTTAGACGAAATCGAAATAATCTTATTAGGACGAAATGTAGAATCGCAATTTAGCGGCTCTTTAAATTTGGAGACTTCTGGGGCCGAAGTTTTAGCGGGGTCTTCATTCTCTCTTAGCAATAATTCGAATAATACTGGTAACGATGATGATGATGATGATGATGATGCTCCCCCCCCTGAACCAGATGCAACTGCTGACTCAGACTCTACAATGCCAAAACCAAATCAAATAAGCTGCCCTATTGATTCTAGTCTTACTGAAGATTTAAAAAGTTTTACTGAAGAGCAAGAAGCTAGACTTTCAGAACCTACAACTCCTGAAGAGCAACAAAAAAAAGATGCTGAACAAAAATTAATTAATAAAATTACTCAAGGTGGAATCCCTAACTCAAATCCTCTAGTAAATAATGTCAATAAATGTGACATCCCCGAAGACTTTACAGGTGTTAAATTCTGTATAAAAGTCGAAAAAGTGTATGCAACTGCTAGGAGTTATTTTGCTAGAGATTTAAACTGTGTTGCTTGTAGGATCCAAAATTTAGCAAATATTACCAAAGAATTAGTGGCCGGTAGTTTGATACCCAAAAAAGTTAGTGGAAATTTCGGTGAGCCAAATTTATGCAAAAAATCGCTTTTTAATTCATTTAGCTTGCAGATTAATTTTGTTCCAAAACCAGCTCGTCCTGACTTAGAAGTTGTTGATTCCATAACAGATATTTCAACAGTAGAAATAGCGCGGCAAATTCAAGCTAGAACGCTTCAGCTTGATTCAACTGATTCATTTACTGCGGCGGATTCAACTGGACAAGGTCTAATTGGCACAACTCAAATTCAAGGCAGTCCGAATGAAATCCTGCAATCCGAAATCGATATTCTAAATATAGAATCAGCCTCTTCGGCCGCAATTAATTCTACTTCAGAATTTGTATCCGAAATTATAGATCGATTAACTACTATGAACCAATACTTTAGTAACTACAAAACTTATTTAGCCGAAATTCAATCAAACCTTACAGAATTAAAGTCTAAACCCCAATGCAGTGCACTCTAAAATTATAAAGTTATCGTTAACATTACTACTCGGATTTACACTCATTGTAAACGACGCAATAGTTGTGTTCGCAGCTAACCCAGTAGAAGGTGTTGTAGACTCAGCACAGGGCATTGCTGACTCTGTAGCAGATAACCTTGAGGCCCAACCAGAAAACATAAACAGAAAACTAAAAAACTTAGGTGCCTTTTTTGTAACAATGTTTGACGTAGATAATTCATTTAATTTTTTAAAGGACGATATGTTCGCAGGGAACCAATGTGTTAGAGTTGAATTATTAGCTTTGCATAGGGCTAAGGATGAGGTGTCTGATTATATTTTAGACAATTTTAGAACGCTAACAGATGAAGAATTAGACCTACAAAAACAACTTTATTCAGAGATAAACGCAGAATTAATTTTTGTAAGAAACTTAAAAAAACTTTTAAACGAAGATAAAACTGAGTACGACACTTCACCAGACTCAGTAGCAAATTTAAAGAAAATAGTAGAAAAAAAAGTACCTAAGTCATTTAAACCTAGTATACCCCTATTCTTTGAAGTCTGGTTGCAAAATTACCAAGAAAAATTTCCTACTTATTTAGACTGTCCTAATTCGTGGAAAGTCGTAGTAGATCGAGTTGACAGTATTATAGCGACTGCAGAACAGGTTTCGCAAAGTGCTAGTAATTTTTCTGCTGCCTTTGAAGGCCTAGGTGAAACAATTGCGGCAACGCCAGGTGCTTTTTTGAATAATTCAATTGATACAATAGGATCTTCATTTTTAGAATCTTATAATGCAACTAGAGCAAATTTTAATTCAGCAATCGGCAAAATTAATACAGAGTTTCAAAGACTCGAAACAGATAGGCAAGAATTCATAGAGGCTTATCAAGAAATTAATCAAGCCCGGTTCGAAGATTTAAACGGAGTAAACGGTACCAGCGGTGGATTAATTAATATATCGCAGTCAACTTTAAACACAATAAATCTTGCCAGTAGGAACCAAGTAACTAGTTCTTCAAGTACACAAACAATGCTTGAAAGTGTTTTTAACGATTCAAGTAATGTATTAATTTTAGATAATTTAATTGATCTTAATGCAAATTTAGAAGCCATAAACCAAACCTTTGTGGTAGACGGAGTTGGACTTCATACCTTAACCGAAGAGGTACCTAAATTACAGTGTCAAAGCTAAATGCAGTAAAGCTAAATGCGGTAATACTAAATGGGGTAAAGTTTGTGCTAATTACTTATTAATAACGGATACTTGCTAAAGTTCCACGGATTTTTTCTTTCCAACTTGGCGATAATGCCGAAGCTCCAAAAAGTTTTCTTTTTTCAAGGGCTAAACTAAATTCTGCTGTTTCGCATTTGCAATAAGGGCAAAAATCTTTTTTATTAGATATCGATTTGCCGCAACTTTCACAGTTAAAGATCATATAGATTGAAGTTATATTATTTATTTAGAAATTTATTTAAAGAGGATTCCGAAATTCGGTAGATCCTTCCAATTTTAAGTGCTTTAATTTTTTTTGCCTTTATTAAACGCAATACGGTGAGGTGATGTACCTGAAGGTATTTTGCAACTTGGTCTGGGGTGTAAACTTTTTCCAACTTTTTATGTGTTTATAAAAGACAACAATAGGATTGTATTATATTATGTTATATCATGTCAAAGCCTATTAGATTTTAATACTTGTTGAATTAATTAAATTATTGTTTGTTTTAATTAAAGCAGTTTAATAGACTTTAACTATATTCTATTATATTTAATTATACAAAATGGACAATTTAACTTGGCTAAGATATAATTTTTTTAATTATTTAATCTTAATTAATATGGAGTTTTTAGTACCTTTAGTTGTCGTAATTTTATTAGTATCTATAAAGCAAATTAACCAGTATCAAAGAGGTGTAAAATTCACACTTGGTAAATTTTCTGAAATCATGGAACCAGGTTGGAGACTAGTTATTCCAGTCTTTCAAAGTTACGAAAAAGTAGACGTTAGAACAAAAGCAGTTGATGTGCCAGATCAAGAAGCAATCACTCTAGATAATATTTCTATTGGAATTAACGCCGTAATTTATTACAAAATTGCCGACGCCTCTAAAGCAATTATAGAAGTAGAAAATTTCTATTATGCTATTAGCCAATTAGCGCAAACAACAATGCGTAATATTGTAGGAACAGTTGATTTAGACACTTTGCTTAGAAGCCGAGATATGATTGCTGAAAAAATTAAAGAAATAGTAGATAAGTCAGCCGACGAATGGGGAGTTAAAGTTGAATCAGTTGAACTAAAAGACGTAAGACTGCCAGACGATTTAAAACGAACAATGGCTAAAGAGGCAGAAGCTGAACGAGAAAAAAGAGCAATCTTAATTAGAGCCGAAGCTGAATTAGAATCAGCAGAAAACATGGGGAAAGCCGCAGATATGCTTGCGAATTCCCCAGGTGCAATGCATTTAAGAACTTTACAATCTATCAACGATATTTCTTCAGATCAATCCAATACAACTATTTGGATGGTCCCAATAGAAGCGTTAAGGGCTTTAGAGGCATTGGGTAAAAAGTAATAACGTTATAATGAGACTTTAAATCCGACGGCGCCGTCGGATTTAAACTTCAAGAATAGTCGATAATATAAAAAGAGGCACCTCGTCAGAGGTGCCTCTTTTTATATTGGCTCATTAACTAAAAAACTTAATTTTTATTTTACCTAATATTTCTTGCTAAACTGCCTGAATATTTTAAAAAACCCTCGTGCCCACTTTCGCCGGCGAAATGTTAACCGCAAACTGTTCCAAACTATTCCGCCTTCAGAATATAAAAATAGGCAATTAAAAATGCACTTACCGTTAACAATATATCGGCAATATTAAATACTGGAAACCAGCCTAGGTTTATAAAATCTATTACAGCTTGTAGCCTTACTCGGTCGATTAAGTTTCCTATTGATCCAGCAATGAAAAAAGCCCAAATGTAGTCGTGCCCAAGTAAGTTTTTGTATTTTAAATATCCAATTATTAAGCAGATTGTTACCGCTAAAAGAATAACTAAATAAATTGGGACTGAAATACTAAAAGCAATTCCGCGATTGTAAAAAACTAAATTTTCAAAATATTTTACAAAAATAAATTTACTCAATTGATCAAGTACGATTAGACCAAAAACTAGAGCAGTCCAATTAAAATTGTTCTTAAAAATTTTCATAAAATAAATATATCACCTGATTTAAAAAACTGAAAGTCTATTAGTCAATAAAAAAGATTCCACGCATCTCAATTCGTGTGTAAAATGACTAAGCTAAAAATTCTGTACAAATCATTTCACATGAATTCTAAATCCAAAGGCCAAATAGATTATATTCTGTTAATTGTAGTTTCATTTTTAATTCTATTTGGAATCATAATGATCGCCAGTATCGGTGTTCCTAAGTCGATTGAACTAACAAATACTGCTGGCGTTAGCCTGCCTGAATGTGGTGTGAACGGCGTTGATTGTTACTACTTATTTAAAAAACATTTATTCCGGGTATTGCTAGCAGCGATCTTATTTTTCATTACGGTACGAATGCCATTAAAGTTTTGGCGTTCAGTCTCAGGATTTATTTACATTGGTACCTTAATCACTTTGGCATTATTATTGCTTTTTGGAAGTTCAAATTCAACTTTTGCAACAGCTTGGTTTACTTTCTTTGGGAATTCAATCCAACCTGCCGAATTTGGAAAAATTGCAATTATACTTTATTTAGCCAGATGGTTAGAAAATAAAGGTAAAGATGTCCAAAGTTTTGAGAAAGGATTTATTTCGTTTTGCGTAATTGCCGGTCTACCAATTTTACTTTTAGCCGGACAGCCTGATTTTGGATCAATTTTGATTTATAGTTGTATTACGGTAGGAATGTTCTTTTTAGCCGGGGCTAGAGTTAAACATTTAGCAATTGGATTGGTTATTGCCATCTTTGTTGGCACAATAGCTATTACCACGACGGACTATTTGAAGTATAGATTTGGATCTTACTTCACCGGCTCCGAAGAATTCTGCCAAGTTAACGATGAAGGAACTGCTCGTGACTATTGTTGGCAAACCGAACAGGCAAATATAGCCGTTGCCAGTGGTGGATTTTGGGGTAGAGGATTAACTAAAGGAGTCCAAAAATCCTATTGGTTGCCACAGGCTTCAGACGACTTTATTTTTGCCGCCAGTGCCGAAGAACTAGGATTTACTAGGATTATATTTGTTTTATTTGGATTTGGATTTATTGGCTGGCGAGGGCTACAAATTGCAAAAAATGCCCCTGATCGGTACAGTATGTTTTTAGCCACAGGAATTACTCTATGGATTACCATGCAAGCATTTGTTAATATCGGAGTAAATACAGGTGTTTTACCAGTAACAGGTATAACTTTGCCATTCATTTCTTATGGAGGATCCTCTCTAATGGCAAATATGATTGGGATAGGAATCCTCTTAAATATTTCTCGAAACTGCAATTTAAACTATGCACCTACTACTAACAGGAGGCGGAACAGCCGGGCACATAATGCCAAACCTAGCTATCATCGAATCTATCAAAAAGACGCAACCGACGACTAAAATTTCTTATATTGGGTCTTATTATGGACTCGAAACTAAACTGTTGGCCAATAGCGATGTGGATTTTTATAAAGTGCACACAGGTAAGTTTCGCCGATATTTTTCTTTAGATAATTTTATTGACCTTTTTAAAGTGCCAGTCGGATTTTTTCAGAGTCTTACTCTAATCTGGCGAATTAAACCGGATTTAGTTTTCTCTAAAGGGGGATTCGTAAGTTTGCCTGTTGTGTTTGCAGCAGCCTGTATAGGAGTCCCAATAGTAATTCACGAATCAGACTCAATACCAGGATTAACAACAAGAATAACAGCAAAAGTCGCCAAACAAGTTTGGGCTGACACTGATATTTTTGCTAAAAAATTCAGGGATTTCAAAGTAGTAAAACTGCCAATTCGCCAACAACTTTTTACGGGCGACAAGCAAGTATTTTTAACTAAATACAGTTTATCGTCATCAAAACCAACTTTATTAGTAATGGGCGGCAGCCTGGGCGCTGGGGTCATTAACGACTTCGTTCGGCAAAATCTGCCAGCCCTGCTAAGTCGTTTTAATGTCGTGCACATAGCCGGGCGCGGCAAAGCTGTCCCAATGGTAAAAGATGGCTATATTCAATTTGAGTATTTAGATCAAGAGCTAAAAGATGCCTACGCTGCAGCAGATTTAATCCTAAGTCGGTCAGGTGCTAGTGCATTAAGTGAGTTTTCGAGTTTAAAGAAAAAAGCAATTTTAGTTCCTTTAGATTACAATCAAAGTCGGGGTGAACAAATCTTGAATGCTACAAAATACGCCGAAACTTCGGCGGCAGAAGTGATTTTAGAAAAAGACTTAAGTTATGAATCCTTTGAATCTGCTTTATTGAATCTTGAAAATAATTCTAAATTAGATTTGAAAGATACTAACCAAGTACGTCAGTCGGTTGTATCGGAATTGCTGTTTAGTATGATTCCAGATAGTAAAAATAAGGTGTAACTAAATCCACTATCCTCAAAATAGTGCAGTAAATTTAGAGGGATTATTAGAGCCACAAAAAGTATTGCCCAAAATAAGGTTTGGCGCTTTTTAAAAAGTCTTTGAACAATTTTAAAGTAATTGTAGAGATATAGTATTAAGCCAATTAACCCAAAGTTAATTAGAATTTGTAAGAACCAGTTCTCAGTTATTAATTCTTGGTTTAGCTGTCTAGAAGCAGGTCCGCTTTCGGCTAATCCAAAACCAGTTAAAGGTTGATTAAGCCAATATTTAAAACTGTCTATCCAAAGTGTTACTCGGTCTGAATTTGAACCCATTCGAACCACTGTTTCTGGGAACATCCAGATTAAAAATCCTATGCCTGCAACAGCTGCAGCAACTGAACTTAAAATTATTTTTTTATTTATTTGGGAGTTTTTAAATAAGCTAAGAATTAAAATTGCAATTAATGCCAGCCAGGCACTTCTTGAAAATGTAAGTATTAAAGCAAAAAGTAGGATCCCGCCAAAAATTAGTTTGAGTTTATTGTTTTTAAAATTAATAGTAAGTAAAAGCACAAAATAAAGTAGAATGTTCGATCCAGCTTGATTTGGTCCAGAGAAAACTCCTTGAAGACGGCAAGTTTCGGTATTCTCAATTTTTTGGCAAAAAGCTAAAGATTGGTTGGTGTAAAAAGTGCTCCAGTCATCGCGGTATCCAATTTTGGTTAAGTTTTCTGGTGTAATTACAAAGTGAATAATCAAACTTATAAGTACCGCAAAAAATCCAGACATAAAAGCAAATTTAAGTATTTTAGCTCTAGCTTCGTAGATTTCTTTTGGAAAAGTTACTCCAATAATAAAAATTACTAAATAAAATCCATCATACTTTAATCCATAAACTAATCTTTCTAGAATTTGCCCATCAGCAAAGGCTAAACTTGCAATAGTCCAAGTTAAAAAGGCCAATGTAGGTGCTATAATTTTAAACGAACTCCAGTTTTTTTTAATAAGGTTGTATATAAAGTTTCCGAAAAATAAGAAAATTAATAAAGCCTCTTTTGCTAATCCTAGACCAGTAATATTTAGTTTGTAATTTAGTATTACCTGTAAAATTGCATTAAATGGCAATAAAACTAGTAATAAAAATATTATAGTAAGGGCAACTTTATGGTAATGTTTAGTAAAGAATTTATTTAAATACGACATATGGGATTCGACTTATTTTTAGGACTTTTAGGTATACTAATAATAACATTTTTATGGACTTTAAATCTATGCTTTAGTTTTTTAACAGTTTCTAGGAACTTAAAACTTAATCTACATAATTTAAAAGATGCCCAGCAATATTATTCTGATGTCTTACAGAATTTAACTTTTGAAGTAGACCGTACTTTGTATACAAGCAGTTTATTACCCTTAATCCAGGATTTACGAACAAGTTTGAATACAGAAAACGAACAATTAATTCAGGCAAAATTTTTAGTGTTAGAAAATTTTTGCAAAACAAAATTAGATTTAAAAAAATCAAGATTAGTCAAAGGTGATTTTGAAAATGCAAAACTAAAAATCCCTGAGTTAGTTCATAGATACAACGAAATGATACTAACTTTTCAGGCTAAAATAAAAAATCCACTATTTAAAATATTTAATAAATTAGTGCTTAGAATAGACCAAAACGACTATTCTTTATTACATTCATAGGCTTGTAGGGTTTACATTTTAAAATAAATCTATATAATACTCTGCAAGACACGATTCTAAATATTATATGGCGCTGTCTGCCCCAAAAGTTTGCTTCAGAAAGCTGCAGTAACGCAAGCATCTATTGGTAACTAAGGTAAAAACTTATCTATAATAAAAAAAACAGGACTCCAAGAAACGTTAAAAAATTCTTAAATGCGAGAGTTTTAATGTCTTTCTTTAGATCCTTAGGACCAATATCGGAAAAATTTCTTAGATCTTTAAAGCGACTAGTTGTTAACAAGTTCCCTAAACTTGTTAAGCGTAGCCGATATGCTCATTTTTTACATGAACATAAAGTCGCTCAGTCTGCCTTAATGCCAGAAAAAGAGATTTTAAAAAAGACTGCTTCCATTGCATTAGTACTATTAGTTCTGAGCTCAATTAATCCAACTGGTTATATTTTTGGTGAATCTAATTTTGCCACACAGGCCTCAAGTTACTTAACTCCAGAAGATATCGAGTATAACAATTTGGCTCAATTAGTAGCAACCGAAGAAGGTTTCCTAGTAAAAAATATGCCCGAAGAAGGCGAGTCAGTAAAAGTTGATAGGCTTGATTACGTAAGTCACCAAGTTCAACGAGGTGAAACTTTAGAGTTGATTGCTAGTATGTACACATTATCGCCAGAAACGATTGTATGGGAAAACGGAATAGTAAATATTGATACTGTAAAACCGGGTGATACCTTAAGCATACCTCCTGCTAATGGAATAAGTCATATTGTTAAACGAGGCGACACTCTACTTGGGTTAGCAGTGAAATACGAAACAGATAGTGAATTAATTAAAAAATACAATCTATTGTCTAGTGGATTAAATGTTGGAGCCAAAGTTTTTATTCCAGGTGGAAAACGAATTACAACTCAATTAATTGCTGAACAGCCTAAAATTGACACAACTAAGCCAGCTAATAAGCCGACAAAAATTGCCAACATTCAAACAGACATAAACGCTAATATAGCTCCAAATTACCCAGGATTCGAAAAGCCACCTGCACCAAAGGTTGCTCCAATCAAAGGAGTAACATCTTCTAAATCAATCGTGCAAGATGCTGACCCATCTGTAAAACCGGCAACTATAAAAAGTGGTTCTGCTAGGCCTAATCAAGTTGCACCTGTTTCATCAGGAATTTGGGGTAAACCTACTGACGGTAACATAACTCAAGGGTACAAGAGAGGCCACTATGCACTTGATATTGCTAATAGATCAAGACCAGCCATTTGGGCAACTGCTGGCGGTACGGTTGAAGTTGCAGGCTGGGGTGGTGCATACGGTAATTATGTGATAGTTGATCATGGTAATGGATACAAAACTTTGTATGCCCATAACGATGAACTTTACGTTACCGAAGGAGATAAAGTATCAAAAGGTCAAATTATTTCTAAAATGGGTAATACTGGACGAGTTTATGGTGCAACTGGAATCCATTTACATTACGAATGTCATAAAGATGGGGAAAGGATAAATCCATATACTTGTATGGAATAAATGAAAAAAATATTAATTTCAGTAATAAATCTGTACCAAAAAACATTATCACCAGATCATGGTTTAATGAGGGCGTTTTTCCCGAATGGATTTTGCAAGTACCACCCCAGCTGCTCTGAATACACTAAGCAAATAATTCAAAAAAGAGGATTTGTAATCGGACTTTTAAAAGGAATAAAAAGGGTTCTAAAATGTAATCCATGGTCTAAAGGAGGAATCGACTTGCCATCATAATATTCAACTGTTAATATTGGCAATGCTTAGAAATGGGGTACATTAATATCAGAACTATGAAAAAAATAGCACTAATAAGCGTCTCAGACAAAACTGGGATTGTTGAATTTGCCAAAGAGTTAGAACGGCTCGGAGTATCAATTATTTCAACCGGAGGAACTTACCAATTACTTGCCGATTCAGGATTAAAAATTACTAAAGTTAGTGATTTTACTGGATACCCAGAAATTATGGACGGTCGAGTAAAAACCTTAAATCCAAAAATCCACGGCGGAATACTAGGCTTACGAGACAACGATAACCATCAAAAAGATGCCACGGTTAACAATGTTGAGTGGATCGACTTTGTAGTTGTCAACTTGTATCCTTTTGTAGAAACAATTGCTAAGCCAAATGTTACTGAACAAGTTGCTATTGAAAACATAGACATAGGCGGACCAACAATGCTTAGAGCTGCTGCCAAAAATTTTAAATTTGTTACAGTTGTGGTGGATCCTTCTGACTATTCAAAAGTCACCGAGGAGCTTGCCATAAACAATCAAACTACTTTGGAAACCCGGAAATTATTAGCTGCAAAATGCTTTGATACGATCGAAAAATACGATACAGCTATTACTCAGTATTTTAGGAAAATTAACCAACTTCCAGAACAATTATTATTGAATTACGAAAAAGTTACTACCTTGCGATATGGTGAAAATCCGCATCAAAAAGCTGCTTTTTTTAGGAATCCTGAGAATAGAGATGCAAATATTACCAACGCCAAAGTCCTTGGTGGTAAAGAGTTATCGTTTAATAATATTGTAGATGCCGACAGTGCTATTGAACTTGTAAAAGAGTTTGAACGCCCAACAGTAGTTATTGTAAAACATAATAACCCTTGCGGTGTAGCTTCTAGTGAAACTATAGACGAAGCCTTTAAATTATCACATCAAGTAGATACGCTATCTTCTTTTGGAGGAGTTGTGGCAATGAATCGAGCTTTTACAGTTGAAGTTGCTAAATATATCGAGGAACAAAAATTATTTTTAGAAATTATTGCCTGTACTCATTTTGAGCCAGAGGCCCTAGAATTGATTAAAAAGAAACCAAATATTCGACTACTCGAAGTTGGAGAAATGCTATTAGATACAGAAAGAAGAGATATTAAAAAAGTAGCAGGTGGAA
Organism: Candidatus Peribacteria bacterium; assembly: GCA_943349385.1. Classification (GTDB taxonomy): domain Bacteria; phylum Patescibacteriota; class Gracilibacteria; order UBA1369; genus CALQZM01. Next base: position 15,675 of record CALQZM010000001.1, on the reverse strand, counting down.
TCTTGATTCAAACTGCCGATACTTCAATTTTAAATAAAGAGGACTTAAAAGTAGTAACCAAATTGAGCCCCAACGAGGCCGAAATTAACGCTATGTTGTTTGCTCGTAAGATTGTTAAACATGTTAAATCCAACGCAATTATTTTTGCAAAAACCGATAAAAATGGTAACGATATTGTTACTGGAATAGGTGCAGGACAAATGTCCCGTATCGATTCAGTCTATATTGCAAGGCATAAAGGTGGTGAAAAAGTTCAAGGATCAGTGATGGCTTCTGACGCGTTTTTCCCTTTTCCGGATGGTATTGAAGAAGCTCATAAAGCAGGAGCAACTGCAATTTTACAACCAGGTGGCTCAATTAAAGATTCTGAAGTAATAGCTAAAGCCGACGAACTTGGAATAAGCATGGTGTTTACTGGAGTTCGAAGTTTTAGACATTAAGTTTAACTATCACAATAAAACCGAGCTATAATTTACTAATGCCTACTTGACATATGGTAATTACTTATGGTTAAATGAAGGCTATTCGTAATAATTACTATGCGTCCAGAATTAAGCGAGCAAGATTTTCGACAATTTTATAATCTGTTTTCAGTAGGTGATTTGTCTAAAATTCCAGGTTTTGTTGATCAATTAGTGCAAAAATTAAGTAATGGGACACATGTAAATGTAACTGAAGTATTAAGAGACTTAGTTGAAAATACTTTACCGATTGACTCTAATGAAGTTGCAGGAATTATAGAAGGTTTACGAAAAGGTATCGCTGACTTTGAAGCAGTTCAAGAAAACCCGTTAGTTGAAAATAACTTACCGATTGAGTCTAGTGATGCGCCAAGTACTAAAAACTCAATTATTCCGAGAGATAAGTTTTACGCTGATGTTCAAACAATAGCTACTGCCTATGGCATTCCTGTTCGTGGTATAGACGCTGAGGTTTTTCCTGTAAGTGAAGAAAACAAAAGAACAATTGTCCGTAGTGAGACTCCCACTAAAACTAGACTGAATCAAAGTAATTTTATAAATTCAGTTAAAACTAAATTTGAATTAGTTTTAAAACATTTAATTGATGCCAACGTTGATTTGAATGGCGCAGATATTTCAATTTCAAAAAGACCAGTAAATTCATTAAGGATTCACCCATACGCAATCCTTACTATTCCTGCCATAGATATGGCGATTTTTATTTCTGTAGACGAGGCAACCTATTTACTTTTAGGAATTAAGGATTTTAGTGAAATTATTTCTACAGATAAAACAGAATTAAAAGCTAAATATCCTAAACAAATTAAAAAATTTAAATTTGATTCTATAAATCCAAAAAATTATCTAAAAAAAATTAGTTTAAAATTAACCCCAAAACTTTATTTAGACCAAGTAATTCCTGCCTTAATGGCTAAATACCCAACCCGAGACAAATTCATAAATATGCCTTATAGTGAAAGGTCTGAACTTTATGCAAGTCTGAATTTAGACGAAATTGCTCAACTGTTTGTGGATTTTGATCAAAAGTTAAAACCAATAGGTAAAAATTCAGATTTAAGTATTTTAGCTGATCACATTTATGGCCTTAACTATAGTACTGCAGTGCCACCTGATAAAATGACGGCTCATCAATGGATTAATAAGTTGAAGTCACATTTTAAAACTGGAGCTAAAATGATTGCAACTACTAAAAGAACCGAGCTTAAAATTAATGGTTGGGATCTAAATCAAATAGCAGTTGTAGTATTAGGGGATAGAAGAAGATCGATGTTAGAAAAATACCCTAAGTTTGTACCAATGAAAATCGACAAGCATTTAGCTTATTTAGCTCGAGAAGTTTTCGGCACTGAAGTTCCCGAAATCGAATCATATTTTTGGACAAATCAAGAATTAGCAGCTAAATTCCAACAACTAAATCCAGATAGAACAATTATTGAAAATCTGCATTGGACAGAAAAACAAACTTTTAATTTCTATGGATTGAGCCTTTACGCTTTATATTCAAGGGTTTTTGGCAACAATAGTAATCCCGCCGCAAATAAACAAAAATTGTCGGAACTTTTAGACAAACTTTACGCAACAATTCCCACACCAGTGGAACCTGTAAATTCAGTCGAATCTATTGCAACTTAAGATACCCGACTGATATTATCTTTCCACTATTTAAATAATATCTATGTCGTTTTTAGATGCTTTAATTCTTGGGATCGTTCAGGGGATTACTGAGTTTTTTCCTATTTCTTCATCGGGTCATTTGGTTATTTTCGAAAATATTTTAACTAATGGATACGAAGATTTTTTTTACTTTTCAGTTTTTGTGCATCTTGCAACATTTTTTGCAGTTTTATTATATTTTAGAAATACAGTCAAAGACTTAATTTTAGGTTTAGTTGGCAAAGATAAGCACTCTTGGATATTGTTCGGAGCACTTTGTATAGCGACTTTACCCGCAATTGTAGTTGCCCTTACGATTAGTGACTTTATTGACGATACTTTTAGTTCAACAACCCCAGTTATGATAGCTATGATGTTTACAGGAACCTTTTTTTTAGTATCAGAATTCTTAGCCAAAAAAATCACAACTAAAAAGGCGGCTCCAACTTTATGGACGGCACTTATTATTGGATGTGTTCAAGCAATTGCAATTATTCCTGGAGTTTCCAGATCAGGATCTACCTTATCAGCAGGACTTTTAACCGGATTATCTCGCGAAAAATCAGCCGAATTCTCGTTTTTAATGGCTTTGCCCGCTATCTTCGGAGCGGCTGTATTCGCCAGTTTAGATGGCTTAGAAAGTGGCGTAACAATTGATTGGGGCGTGTATGGTATTGGATTTGTAGCTTCATTAATAAGTGGATATTTTGCAATCTCCCTTTTAATGCAACTTTATAAGAAATACAGCTTAAATATATTCGCAATTTATCTCATTGGAATGCCACTAGTTGTATTTGGATATAGTACTTTGTTTTAAAAATAGGCTAATCCTCTTTATATTTATATATTTTTCTAGCTTACTTTTTGGTATAAATTACAGTACTACAATTTAGCACTTTTATTTGTTTAAGGGAATATATAGTAATTGGTAGGCTAGTTTGCAAATGGCAAAGATTGTAATTTACTAAAATTTCCACTTGCCAATAGGGTTATTATTGTTTTAGAATCAGCAAAAGTAACTTAAATTCAATGGACATCTCTACTTTTACAATTGCCACTCTTGGCAGTCATTCAGCTTTACAAATACTTAAAGGAGCTAAAGACGAAGGCTTTAAAACTTTAGTATTCTGTGAAAAAGGTAGGTCAAAGCCGTATCTCAGCTATCGTGTTGCCGACGAAATTATTGAAGTCGAGTCATTCACCAATTATTTCACGGAGATTGAGCCAGAATTAATTAAACGAAATGCAATTCTAATTCCACATGGATCAATTATAAACGCTATCGGTGCTGCAACTGCTCCAAAAATCCAAGCAAATTATTATGGATCTAAAGGAATTCTAGAATGGGAGTCTAATCGAAGTAAAGAACGTGTTTGGTTAAAAGATGCTGGTCTGCAATTACCTAAGATTTTTTCAAGTCCTGAAGAAATTAATTGTCCAGTTATCATTAAATTCCATGGTGCTAAAGGGGGACGAGGATACTTTATTGCTAATTCACCTTCTGAATTTTACGAAAGAATTAAAGAATATCCGGGCGAAGATGATTTTGTAATCCAAGAGTATATTGTCGGAGTTCCTATTTATGCCCATTATTTTCACTCTATTCAAAACGATGAATTAGAAATTATGGGATTCGATAAGAGGTACGAATCTAACGCCGACTCAATCGGGCGTATTGCTGCCAAGGATCAATTAGAAGCTAATATCCATACTAGTTATACTATTACAGGAAATATTCCAGTAGTAGTACGAGAATCATTATTACCAATGTTCTTTGAATTAGGTGAAAATGTTGTAAAAGCATCTCGCAAACTTACAGATAAAGGATTGTTTGGACCTTTCTGTTTAGAAGGAATTATTGATACTAATTTAAATCTGTATGTATTCGAAATTTCTGCTAGAATTGTGGCAGGAACAAATCCATACATTCAAGGATCCCCATATACAGCTTTAAGATACGACGAACCAATGTCTACTGGCCGTAGAATCGCCAGAGAAATTAAAGAAGCTATACTTGCAGATAAACTAGAAACAATTTTAGGATAATATGAATATTGATCACATTTTAAAAGACTACGATTTATCAAATTTAACTATCGGAGTTTTAGGCGGGCACTCAGGCTTAGAAGTCTGTGCTGGCGCTAAAAAATACGGATTTAAAACATTAGCTGTAGTCCAAAAAGGTCGTGAAAAAACCTACTCAAAATACTACGCCTCAAATCAAGATGGAACAGGATGCGTTGACGAAGTAATGGTTCTAGACAGCTTTGCCGATATTTCTAAGCCAGAAGTTCAAGCAGAATTACGTAAACGAAACACAATTTTTATTCAGAATAGATATTTCTGGGTATATTGTAATTTTAAAGAAATCGAACAATCTTTTCAGGTTCCAATTTATGGAAGTAGGGAACTACTAAAACTTGAAGAAAGAGACCATCCCGAAAATCAATATTTAATGCTCGAAAAAGGTGGCATCAGAATCCCAAAAATATTTTCAAACTATAAAGAGATCGACCGACTGGCAATTGTTAAAGTAAATGAAGCTTACCGAAAATACGAACGAGCTTTTTTTGTTGTTACTTCTACAGAGCAGTTCGAACAAGAATCAAAACTCAGAATTGAATCCGGATTAATTACTCAAGAAGACTTAAACAAAGCCACAATCGAAGAGTTTATAACTGGGGCACAAGTTAACTTTAATTATTTCTATTCTCCACTTACCGATCGACTTGAATTAATGGGTACGGATATGCGTCGGCAAACGAGTTTAGATGGATTCTTAAGATTAGACGCTGAGACTCAATTAAAAGTTTTACAGACTGGATACAAACCGTCTATGGTCGAAACCGGTCACGTTGCCGTAACAGTTAAAGAATCATTATTAGAAAAAGCTTTTGAAGCTGGTGAAAAATTCTTGAAAGTTTCAAATATTATTGGACCATTTGCCTTGCAAGGTGCAATCGCTGCCGATAAGGGCAACGAAGAAATCGTTGTATTCGACGTTTCAATGAGAATACCGGGTTCACCTGGAACTGCATATACTCCTTATACAAGATACTTATACGGTGAAAATTTATCTTACGGAGAACGAATCGCTCAAGAAATAAAACTAGCTATCGAGCAAGAAAAATTAAATCTTCTGTTGACATAATCTAGATATAAAAAATTAATTTGTTATTATATAAATGTTTTACTAATGGCTAAAAAAATGTATTCAAAAAAGGCAACCGGAATGTTTATCGTTTTTGCTTTCTCTCTAGTAACTGTTCTAGGCTATGTAAGCCAAAATACAGATCTATTTAAAGGTCAACTAATCTTAAATCAAACCGATCTAGTTACAATCGAATTAAGCAACTGTCCAAATGATGTCTGTACTAATCCCGGACTAGTAATTACTAATACTGAAAGTTTAAAAGATATTGAGCTACTTGTTAAAAAATCTGACACCACCGAAGTTGTTTATGCAGAATATTTAAATGAAATGCCAAAAGATTCACGCTACGAAGTTAGCTTTGCAGCTGATCTATGTGGAAAATATTCTTTTGACGGAATTACCTACAGATACAATCAAGATAACTCCAATGCTTGTGTAACAATGACTGATTACGAATTCATTGTATCGGGAACCTTACCTGAAAGTTATCCACAACCTTTAATCACAGAAGCCTACCGGTTCAAATTAACTGAGTAGCTTTTAAATGTTTTGAAATTCTAAAAATAGTTTTGTAAAGTTGTGTACTAAATACTGTTTAGTGCGATTGTAATTTACTAGCTAATTTGAAGGTGTAAATTATATATGCTCTTACAACTAAAAAAGACCCTTTGCTATTCCAAAACGGAGGCAAAGGGTCTTTTGAATTTAGTTTATTTTTCTTCTTTGTAGAATTCTTTGTGAGATAAGTCGATTCTACCTTGATCATCTATGTTTACAACTTTTACTCTTAGGATTTGACCTTCTTTTACGAAGTCAGCTACTTTTTCAACTCTGAATGGAGCAATCTTCGAAACATGTACAAGGCCAGATTTTCCTGGAGCAATTTCTACGAATGCTCCATAGGCTTCAACTCGAGCTACTTTACCGTCAAACTCTTGACCGATCTCTGGGCTAAAGGCGATAGCTTTAATTGTTGATTCTGCAGCATCGTAAGCTTCTTGATTCGGAGCAGTAATTACTACTGAACCATCTTGTTCAATTGAAATTTCACAACCAGTTTCACCTGTGATTTTTTGGATAGTTTCACCGCCTTTACCAATTACATCTCTAATATAATCTGGATCAATGTGAATTGTTTTAATTAACGGAGCATATTTAGAAAGTTGAGCTCTTGGTTCGGCAATAGTTTTAGCCATTTCAGCTAAGATGAAAGTTAAAGCAGTACCCGCTTGGGCAATTGCTTCTTTCATAATATTTAGAGACAATCCAGTTAATTTAATATCCATTTGAAGAGCAGTAATACCATTTTTTGTACCAGCTACTTTAAAGTCCATGTCACCAGCAAAGTCTTCTAGTCCTTGGATGTCTGTAAGTATTTTATAAGCGCCAGAATCATCAGTTATTAGACCCATTGCAATACCTGCAACTGGAGCAGAAATAGGTACACCTGCGTCCATTAAGGCTAGGGTTGATCCACAAACTGAAGCCATTGAACTTGAACCATTACAAGCAAAAGTTTCTGATACTACTCGGATTGTATACGGGAATACTTCTTTCGAAGGTAAAACTGGTTCTAAGGCTCTTTCAGCAAGGAATCCGTGTCCAATTTCTCGTCGTCCTACACCTCTAAGTGGTTTTACTTCACCTACTGAGTAAGGAGGAAAGTTGTAGTGATGTATATAAGATTTTTTAGTTTCTTCGTCCATACTATCAATAATTTGAGCTGAATTAGGAGATCCTAAAGTTGCAAATGAAACTACTTGAGTTTCGCCTCTTTGGAACATACCAGTACCGTGTGGTCTTGGGAATATTCCTACTTCAGTTTTAATAGGTCTAATTTGTTCTGGAGTTCGACCATCGTATCTTGCGCCTTTAGCAATTACATTCTTTCTCATAGTGTTTTCTACGGCTTCAAGTACGATTCCTTTTAAGAATCCTTTTGAAATAGTTCCAGCTTCAATTTCTGTAGCAAAATGAGCGATAGCTTTTTCTTCTAGGGCAGATAAATTAACTTTGAATTCTTTTTTAGTTACTCCTTTTACAGATTCAAGATCAGTCTCAGCAAGTGCTGCCGTTATTTTAGCAACTAACTCTTCATCTCGTTCAAATGTTCCGTATGCTTTTGGCTCAGGCTTAACTAATTCATAAAGTTTGTTTTGTAATGCACAAAGTTCAACAATATATTTATGACCAAATTCTAGTGCTTCTATCATTTTTTCAGGAGAAATTTCTGATGCACCAGCTTCAACCATTGTAATTGCATCAAGTGTACCTGCTACTAATAGGTCTAATTGACCTGAAAGTTTTTCTTCGTAGTTTGGATTTAATACAAACTCACCATCAATCATTCCAACTCTTACTGCTCCAACTGGACCTTTAAAAGGCATACCAGAAACCATCAAGGCCGCCGAAGCTGCATTCAAAGCAATTACACTTGGATCACTAATTAAATCTGCAGAAATTACAGTACATATAATTTGAACATCGTTGTTCATTCCTTCTGGGAATAGTGGTCTTAAAGGGCGATCAATCAAACGTGCAGTTAGTACAGCGTTGTCTGAAGGTCTACCTTCTCTTTTCATAAATCTGTTAGAATTAATCTTTCCGCTTGCGTAGAACTTTTCTTCGTAATCTACCATCATAGGAAAAAAATCTACACCTTCACGAGCTGATCCCATAGTAGCTGCAGCTAAAACTACAGTTTCTCCTATTGTAATTGTTACCGATCCGTCGGCTTGATTTGCATATTGTCCTGTCTTAATCGAAATTTCTTGTCCGTTAAGAACGTGTTTTACCTCTTTTACTTCTTTAAAGTAGTTCATATCTAATTGATTATCTTTTTTAAATATATTTAATCCAAACATTATTTTTATAGTTTAATTTAATTGTTAAAGCAAAAACCCCTGAATTTCAGGGGTTTTTAAAGTGATGGGCTTATTTTAGTGTAAGTTGTTGGGTAAGTTCTTGATACTCAGTAGGCTTATTTAGCTTAAGGTATCCAAGTAGTTTTCTTCTCTTTGCTACTAAACCTAATAGACCTCGTCTTGACTCTACATCGTGTTTATGAGATTCAAGATGCGAACTTAGACTTGAAATTCTTTCAGTCAGAATCGCTATTTGAACTCTTGCAGAACCAGTATCAGTTTTGTGAGATTCAAATTTTTTAATGATTTTTTTCTTTGTATTTCTCTTCATATAAAGTATATAACTAAAATTTATAAGCTATGAAAATTTATCAGACAAACTCCTTTTTGACAAGAGCAAATCTATATTTCGAGTTCTATAAAGCAGTGAATCCTTTGTATTAAAGCTAAAACTAGGATTTAGAGCCATTTTTTGTACTTGAAATAACTTAACATACCAACTAGTACACTTAACATTATGGCACCAACTATAATAACTGCAAACTCATGTCCGTCAAAAGGTAGCTTTTTTAAGTTCATTCCATAGAATCCAGTTATCACAGTTAAAGGCAACATTATAACCGAAAACAAGGTTAGGACTCGGATTATATTATTGGTGTTATGTGAAATAAGTGATTCATAAGTTTGGTGTAGTGAGTCTACTAAGTCTTTTAGGTTCTCAAGCACTCCAAAGATTTTCTCGATTTTATCTACTATATTATCAAAGTACACATCTAATTCATTTTGAGAAAACCTCATTTGTAAGTGTTCAAGTTGAGCAATTACTGATCTTTGTGGCATGATGATCCTTCTAAAGTTAATTAAATCTTTTTTCATTAGTAATATGTCTTTTAGTCTATCTTTACCTGTATAATCTTCAAAAACATCCAGCTCTATTGAATTCAGGTTTTTACTAATGTCGTCTACCATAGGGAAAACATTTTCGAATACTTCATTTAGAATCCGATACATTAAATAGCCGCTGCTATTATTAAAGTATTCTTTCTTAACTGCTGGACTCTTTTTGCAGTTATCAAAAATCTTATTAATGATAGGATGATTTTCGTGCACCGTAATTAAAAGACCGTCTTTAACAAAGATGTCTAATTCGATCGGGGTAATTCTTTTAGATCGTCTGTGTAAGAAAGGTAAATGTAAAATTATAAACAAATAATCTGAGTATTCATCAATTTTAGATCTTTGGTTTTCAGTTAGACAGTCTTCAAGATCTAGATGATGAAAGTTGAAATTATTTTCGAGATATTTTATGTCTTCTTGGCCGGCATCAGAAATGTTAATCCACTTTAAACCATCTATTTTGATTTCTTCTCGTTTTGATTTAAAAGTGGTGTTTGCTACCATTGATTCAATTAACTAATTATTGAAATGATATTAACACTACACTTTAAATTTCCACAAGCGTCTTAGCTTGTTTATTTGGTGATTTTTTTCTATTTTGTTCTAGAACTCTATTTTTGTTTTAAATATTCACGAAAGATTAATGAACTATAAAGATACAATTAAAGAGGCTTGGCAGTTTGCTCAAGCAAATAAAAAGATGGTTACTTGGTATGCTTTGATACCATCCATAATCACCACATTATCTGGAATTATATTTGTATTATATCAATATTTTTCCTTTCAAAAAGTGGTAGATGTCAACGGCGAAGAGCATAGCATGACCTACACTTTCTTATTAGATGTCTGGAATTACCTTAAATTAAATCCGGATATTTGGTGGGTATATATTGTGTTGGCAAGTGTATTGATAATTATTTATTTTTTTTATCCAACTTTTTCAGTTGGGGCAATTATTCAATTAACCGCCCGCAAAAAGAAGGGACAAGAAGTAAAACTTATTAATGGAGTTACCCACGGACTAGCAAGTTTTTTACCATTGTTTGAGTATCATTTGTTACTCAAAAGTTTTTCAATTACCGCAGTACTAACTGAATCCACTTTTATTATTAGAAATTTGGACGGAAGTTTCATTAACTTTTTATTACCAATTTTTATTTTAATAGGTATCGCAGGATTGTTTTTAACTTTATTTTTTACTTACGCAGAATGGTACATTGTCATCGATGACGAAGGTGTGTTTTCTGCACTCCAGAAAAGTGCTAAATTAGTTTTTCACAGTTGGCAACACACTTTTTTAATTTTAATTCTGTTATTAGTAATTGTACTTCGAGTAATTTTAAATATGATTTTAGTATTCGTAATTCCAGTCTTAGTTTTTGCCGCAGTAGGATTTTTTGCTAGCGCCGCAGTCGAGGGGATTGGTTTCGCCTTAACAGGAGTGGTTGCCATTATCTCGTTATATATTGCAGGATACTTAGGTGGAACTTTAAGTATTTTTTCACACGCAGTATGGACCTTTACTTTCTTAGAACTTACTGAAAACGGCCCTGGCTCTGCACGTGACGAAGGTTAACCAAGACCTATAAATTGGCTCACCTTAGTGAATGCACAGTTTTTAATACGAAAGTAAATTTATGCTAGTCGCGTGCGCAGCTCTAGACGCATAAATTTATGACAGTATGGTGTCCTCAACAGGAATTGAACCTGTATCTAAAGCTTAGGAGTCTCTTGTTCTATCCATTTGAACTATGAGGACTTATGGTTTTTTCTTTAGCTTAGTGAAAGTAATTTATAAACAATGTTATCTGAATCTAAATCAGATTTAGTTTTAACTACTATTCTATCTTCTTCAGCCAATCCTTCTTGTCCTACTTCTTTTAATACATCAGCAACTAATGTCGTTTCAGGTTCGCCAATCATAGAAAGAATAACCATTTTCGGGTCGATTTCTTCTACCATCTCAACTATATCTTTAGTTTTTAAAGTTAGCGGTACAATCAAAATATCTACATTTCCAAGTTCACCAATTTGATCGTTTGTAATAGGTTTTTTAAGTTGGCCCAAGTTACAAATCCGAATTCCCTCTAACTCAAAAGATAGTACTCGTTTTTCATTTGCTCCATATTCAGTTGGAATTGAATATACTAGCACACCTTTAGTTTCGTATTCACCTGGCCAGTCATATACTTTTCCTTTGAATCCTTTGATTTTTTCGGAGCCAGTTGTAATTACTACGTCATCAGTGACTAAATCTTTTTGAGTATTTTCATTCGGGTCAAGTACTACTTTTACTTTGCCTTCTTTGATTGTGAAGCTGTTTTGTCCGTTCCATCTAATTTCCATATTTCAATAATTAAATTTTTTGCTTGTGCCAATGTTACCAATCCATTTTTATTAAATCAATTGCATTCTTATTCTGATTCCGTTAAAAATATTGCACACACATTCCCATCTAACCACATCTATTATGGCAAGAATTCAATTCCTAAAAGCAAGAGAAGTTATTGATTCAAGAGGAAATCCAACTGTAGAAGTTGAGATGCATTCAGAAACTGGTCTGCGTGTTTTTGCAATTGTTCCGAGTGGTGCCTCGACAGGCGAGCATGAAGCGATTGAATTGCGAGATGGTGATATGAAACGATTTAGAGGCAAAGGTGTTTTAAACGCTTGCGCCAATGTAAATGGTGAAATTGCAGAAAAAATAATGGGTTACGAAACAGATCGTCAAGAAGCCTTCGATAAAATATTATTAGATTTAGATGGTACTGAAAATAAATCTCGACTCGGAGCGAACGCAATCTTAGGTTGTTCAATGGCTTACGCTAGGCTTTCTGCTAAATCAAAAGGGGTCTGGTTATACGAATATTTGAATCCAAATGCTAAAATTATGCCAGTTCCAATGATGAACGTAATTAACGGTGGTAAACACGCAGATTCTGGCTTAGACATTCAAGAATTTATGATAATGCCAAACGGAATCGAAACTTTTTCTGATCGACTTCGTGCTGGTGTCGAAATTTTTTACGCACTTAAAGATTTACTAACTGAAAAAGGTTTAACTACTTCAGTAGGTGACGAAGGTGGATTTGCTCCGAAATTAGATTCAAATGAACAAGCCTTAGACTTCTTAGTTTTAGCTACAGAAAAAGCAGGATACGTTTTGGGTAGTCAAATTCAAATAGCCTTAGATGTTGCTTCTACTGAGTTCTATAAAGATGGAAAATACCATATGAAAATGAATGGCCAGCAAGTTGCAGCCACTAGTAGTGAAATGATTAACTATTATAAAGATTTAATTACCAAATATCCTATTGTTTCAATTGAAGACGGATTATCAGAAGACGATTGGGAAGGCTGGATTGCTTTAACAGCTGCTCTTGGAGATACTGTTCAATTAGTTGGTGACGACTTTTTGGTTACTAATACCAAAAGAATTCAACAAGCTATCGATTGTAAAGGTTGCAATGCAGTCCTTGTAAAACTTAATCAAATTGGAACAGTTTCAGAAACGATCAACGCAATTAAAATGGCTAAAAAAGCTGGATGGCACAACGTAGTTTCCCACCGAAGCGGCGAAACCGAAGACGCCTTTATTGCCGACTTAGCAGTAGGAATGGAAACTGGCCAAATCAAAACCGGATCTTTATCAAGAACAGATCGTGTAGCCAAATACAACCAACTTATTAGAATCGAAGAAAGGTTATCTAATGAATAGCCATAGCTGTTAGTTTTAAAGTCTATTGACAAGTAGAGGTTATGCGTTATAATGCTCGCGATATTAACACAGATAATAAATGAATAATCATATAAATGAAGATAAGTGGTTTGAACAAGGTGAAAAAGGCAATTTTGATCAAGACAATTTTAATCAAGGCGATTTTTCCAGAGTAACTACTCCAAGCAATGCGGAAAAACAACCAAGTATTTTAAATAAAATATATAAGAACAAATTTTTTAGAGCCGCAGCAGTTTTCTTAGCTGCATCGGGAGCAATTAGTTATCGTAGTTCTTTAGAAGTTAAACAAGAAAGAGATACCAATAGTTCTGTTCTTGCAAGTACTGAACAAGTAAGAGCTAACGATAATTCTGTTCTTGCAAGTATTGAACAAGAAAGAGCTGACGATAATTCTGTTCTTGCAAGTATTGAACAAGAAAGAGCTGACGATAATTCAGTTCTTGCATGTATTGAACAAGAAAGAGCTGACGATAATTCAGGTCTTGAAAGTATTGAACAAGTATCACAAAATTCTAGTAATAGCGTTATGTGTCTGCTAGGCGATCCTTTAAATTACTCTATCGATGAACAGACGGCAGCACCCGAAGTATCAATATTTACTAAACAGCTAGATGATTCAATAGAACAGCAGACCGCTGTTATTATACGAGGTGCTGATCTATCTACTGTTAGATCTTTTGCAGGTACTGAGGACTCATTACTGAGTGACTCTAATGACCTTACTTCATTAAGACCTATCTCAAATGGGCAAAATGCAGTGGTAGTAACTGAAAGAGATGGCCTTTTAAGAAGGCTTGGCCCCAATGCAGCAGCTACTAGAGGGGATGTTTTTGAACAAAATACTGTAGTGACCCTTACAGGAAGAACTCAATATGTAGAATTTAAAGAGGGTGCAAATTTTGTACCCGCAACTTTAGTAGAGGTTACCCATGAAGGTCGTTCAGTATATGTAATTGCTGGACATTTAAATTTTAATACAAATCAAGCGTCACCAAGTCTTAATGGAGTTGAAGAAGAAAGCGAAAACGAATCAGTACCACAAGTTGAAGAAGGAAGCGAAAACGAATCAGTACCACAAATTGAAGAAGGAAGTGAAAACGAATCAGTACCACAAATTGAAGAAAAAAATAAACCTGACTTGGTACGTGAAGTAATAGATGCAGGAAGTCCAGTATTTTTAGCATTCGAACAAGCTAAAACCAGGGCTAGTACAATAAATAATTCAGACTATAGCGACTTATTGAGTGATATTGTTGAGAATGCAGATCGTGGTGCAAATGCTTACGGGCAATCAGTGTACTACGCAAATTTATTAAATGATCTATTTGAAGGCAACCTACCTGTTGGGTCGGTAATTAATATTGGATCAGCTCCATATATAGTTCAAAGGGGCAATAAACAAGGCTTAGGTAGGGCAATAAGACAACAAATGGGGTATTGTGAAACAGATATTAGACGAGCATGGAATGAAATTTTAGATTTAGCTTCAACCTATGAGTCTTATAGTGGTGAATCCTTAGGCATTGATGCTAGCCTTAGAGAATATGAGATGCCTAATGTACGTGCAATTTTACGTGATATTAGGAATACTAACAAATCTACTGATACCGGAAATGAAACAGTCGATGCTTTAATGGAGTTCCCTAATGAATTGATTGGTCTCAATGTTTCTTATAAAAGTAAAAGGGGCACAGAAAATACTTATATCTTTAAAGGTGTAGATGAAAATGGGAATTTGGAATTGGCACCAATCAATAGTCCAAATTTTATTATACGTCTTAAACCAGCTACTGCTGCTCTAGGGAATCTTGGATTAATAGATAACGCAAAATCAATTGATAGAGGCATAGATGACTTTGATCAAGATTTAGTCGAATTATGTCAAGATACAACGGCTGAAAATGTGGAACAAGCACTAAGCTCATAAAGTTGAGTGAGCTTAGAGTTTTATATTTCAAAGCAAATTTAGTTTTATTTAAATTTTTCTACTAATTTTTTCATATTTAAATCAAAGCTTTCGCCGCTTTGCATATCTTTGAGTTGAACTAGGCCTTTTGCAGCTTCTTCGGGGCCTATTACCACTACGAAAGGAATGCCTTTGCGATCTGCAAACTTAACTTGTTTTCCTAGTTTTTCATTGGTTTCAAAATAGATTTCGGTATTAATTCCAAACGATCTTAATTGATCGTAAACTTCTACCGATTTTGTTGCCAGCTCCTGATTAAAAATTGTAACCAAAACTTGAGAATTTGTTTTAACTTCTTTAAATAATTCCATAATTTCCATGGCGTCAACTAATCGATCAAAACCAAGGGCAATTCCAACTCCTGAAAAAGACTTTTTACTAAAGGATCCGCATAAATTGGCATAACGACCACCACCGGCAACTGATCCAAGACCAGAGTCGGGGATTATAGCTTCAAAAATTATACCTGTATAATAATCAAGCCCACGTGCAAGCGACATATCGAATTTAACAAGTTTTTCTAACGGAGTGCCGTTAACAAATTTAAATAATTCGTCAAGAGTTTCGGTGTTGTATTCTTTGAATCCATTTAAATCCCCAGAGCTAGACAAAACTTCTTCTAGTTTTTTTACCTGAAAACCACTGAGTCCTAAATTAGTAAATTCTTCTACTACTTTAGACAGCCCAATTTTATCTAGTTTATCTATAATTCTTACAACCGGAACAAACTGTTCCTCTGTAATTTCTAGTTTTTCTAAAATGCTATTAATTAATTTTCGGTCGTTTACTTTAATTACAAAGTTTTTAAATCCTAATGCCTCAAAACTTTCGACCATTATTTTAACAAGTTCAAGTTCAGCTAAAATACTTTCGGTACCGATAATATCGACGTCACATTGGTAGAATTCACGATATCGTCC